>SEDW01000873.1 GCA_004193325.1 Pseudomonadota bacterium
TTGAAACGTTCGTATTTAAAACTTGCGTGATAATTCTGTTTTAGCTTCTTCAAAGGATTGCCAACGATAAAGGCCGGAACGTTGACGCCGCTGTGATCGTTTGGAATATCGCCAAGATCAGAGCAGGCGTAGAGCAACGTTTCGTCGAAGATACTGTGATCCCCTATCTTCGCCGCTTTGAGATCTGTGATGAGTTTGGCGAGTTCGTTGATGATTCCGCGTTGGACGTTGGCATAAGCCATATCCTGGTCGTGGGCACGTAGGTGCATGACCTTGCCTCTCTCGTTCACACCCTCGGCGTTCATTTCCGTTTCCTGATGAGAATTGCCCATCTGCCAGACTGCGACGCCGCTCACGTTGCAGGACAGCGCCTGCACGAGAATTTTCCTGTGGAGCTTGAAGACTGTCGCGCAGTATTCATTCTTCATAAACCATTCGTCATTGAGATTAGGAAATTCGCCCTCCAGAGCTTTCGGATTACAGTTCATCGCAGTTGTTGGGTCGGGTGGAGGAATAGCCTGAATTCCCTTGATAGTCTGATCAATTTCTTTGCCGAGCTCATCGATTGAGGCGACATGAGTTTGAAAACTGTCGCGCTCATAGGAGCCTATACTCGATTCAATTCTTTTCACATCTCGCCGTAGATAATCGATAATTCTTTTTTTGCCGTTAGCCACAGCCAGATCCGCATCTTTTTGCGCGGACGTTCCGCCTTCTGGTAATTTAAAAGTTCCAAATAAATCTTGATAGGCAGACTTGGGATTGTCGTAAGGAGTCTGCGCATCGCCGTTGCGATGGGAGATGGTTTTGGTGAATGGATTGCCGAAATGCTGCGACTGCACGCCAAGAATTAAATTACGCCTGACAGTGGATCCACTCCACTTGTCTGCGATGATATTGTCGATTGAGTTAGGTTTGGCTGTCATATCCTGGGTGCTGGCTTGATTTGCATCCGATCGGGCGCCCCAGCCTGCGAGAGCCTGAAACATTCCACCCTGATGGTTGGTACCGCCTCGCGTACAAAGCCCCTTAAAGAGCAGCATGTCGGCTTTATGAGCCTCCATCGGCGAAAGAATAGTACTCAGATTCCCGATCGCCCCATTACCGCCCCCGGGCCAGAAGTGGTCATGGGTTGCACCGCCTCCAAAGAATGCAAAGATCACTCTTGGGGTCTTGATCGTAGCGCCTAACGCTTCCGATTCATCGAGCACGCGAAGGAGTGGAAGGAGAAGGAGCGAACCGCCGGCTTTCTGAATGAGAAGTCGTCTCTGGTGACCGGATCGCGTAAGCATGAGGCACTCCTTCGCACTGGATTTCACAAAACAGTCTTCGGTAGAAAAGCCGGAAAGCTATAGGCTGTTAATCGTTTATTAATTTTTTAAATTCGTCGTGAATTCAATTATTTAAGGAGCTATTGGAGAAGTCAGGGGACTGAGAGGGAGAAAACTGAGGGAGGAAGGCGCCGCGTGCCCGATCCGAGAACCACACGCGGCCGCATCATTAGAATTCTATTACGGTCTTACCCAAGGCTTTGCCGCTTTCCTGTATCTTATGAGCCTCACGAATGGATGCGGCCGTCATACCCTTGATTAGGGTGTTGACGGTTGTCTTTACCTTGCCGCTGTCGATGAGTTTGGCCATCTCATTTAAAATTTGCCCCTGACTCTCAAGCCGGTAGTTGGAGAGGGACTTGGTAAACATAAGTTGCCAATGGACGGAGAGAGCCTTGCGCTTGAAGGATACGATATCCAGCGACTCGGGATCATCTAT
>SEDW01000874.1 GCA_004193325.1 Pseudomonadota bacterium
AGCTCCAAAGCATGTGACGCCAAGGATAATGCTGGAACAGAAGACCAGTCCTATCAATTTGGTTTTGATGGAAAGTTTATTCAGCATTGAGATTACCTTCTTCTATAGATACCGATAGACAATCTATCGGAACCCAGAGCGAGGCTTTGATGCTCTTTTCATCAGAATCGAAAAGCGTTTGTTCTATCTTGGATAAGGCGTTTCGAATTCCAGGCATTTCCAGGGGCTTGCGCTAAGGATTGGTACCAATCTTTTTTTAGGTCATCAGGTCAGAGTTGTTCAATATGTAAACTGAATTGTTTGCAATAGCCGAGCGTCAACGATTTCAGCCCCATACAAGCAAAACAATTCGCGTTACCTGGACACCGATCACTCAGTATTTTTACGAAAAAAAAATGGCTTCCGAAGAAGCCATATCTCTGCCTAAATCTCTCGATCAAGCGCTGCGATGTCCCTGATCCATCTTTGGACCAAACTGCTCCAGGAGATCAAGCACAATTGTCGACTGTCGTGGATCAAGGCCCACTATACGAACGTGGTGAATATATTTTGATTCGATATGTTCGACCGCTGAGACTTCCATCTTGATTTGACTCAAGCCCTGCTTGGCGAGCTGGCGATGAAGGACGCCATCGGAGGAATCCATGCTCACTTCGAAGAGCGTGCCTCGACTTATCATATTGTCCTGTTCAAACTTCAAGCCCCCATCCCAGAAGCTGATAAGCTGACCATTCCCGTAGCCGCTGTTGACCGCAATACGAACATCACTGTCCATATCCCAGCGCCGGACCCGGCGATGGATTTGGGCGCTGGCTTCATAGATGCGATCGGCTCGATGCACGCACGAGGTCGCGCGTGGTCGATCCGACCAGAACGGCATGCGGCTCACAAGCGGCCTCAAGCCGTTTGGCAAAGTTCACACCGTTGCCGATCACTGTGATGTCAAGACGCTCGCCGGCACCAAGGTTCCCCATGAATACAGCACTGGTGTTGATGCCGATGCGAAGGGGGAACACCGGATCTTTACGACCCTCAGCAGCAAGCACGCGGGGAAGATTGGTCGATTGAATTTCAAGCGCTGCGGCCAGAGCCTCTTCTGCATGATTCCCGATCTCTTTATTATCTTCGAGAGAATATCCAAAAAAGCAGAGGATACCGTCACCAAGCGTCTTGTTAACGATCCCGCCGTGTTTATGGATGAGTGTCGTCATCGATTCCACCAGATGCTGGAGACCCTCAAACGCCACCCTTGGCAATTGGTTTTCGACCATGAGCGAAAAGCCCACGATGTCGATGAACACTACAGTCACAACACGCTCACGAGCCTGGAGCGAAAGTTTTTCCGGGTTTCTCTGCAGCATTTTCAAAGCCTCGGGGCGTACCACACCTTCAAGCGTGGACCGAATCATGCGGGCTTTGCGTTCGGCGATATAGATCCTTTGGAGAAGTAGACTGACGCCAACCCCTACGATCGCCGTTTGCGGCAGGAGAAAGGGCAGGATCATACCCTTGTAACTGAAGCTGGCGATGCAGGTTGCAATCCAGGCTCCAGACACAGCGATAAGCGCCAGCACCAGAGTCGAAGGCCCCATCCACCATCCGAAGTAGGCTACCGCTGCAGCAAAACCCAAGATGAGGATGCCCTCGATTTCCATGTTCTGCAGCTGAGATTTTTGGAGAATACTGTTCAGGACACTGGCATGGAGGAGAGCGCCAGGCACAAGACCGACGGGAGTGGGCTTGAAATCCACGTTACCGGTATAGAATAGGGGAATGATAAATATGAAATCACCAGGGACCACAGTCGAAAGTCTCGCTTTCGCGTTTTCTGGCAGGGTGAGTTTATATATTGAATTCACTTTTTGCGTGATTTTCTGGAAACTGAGATAATTCACCGGCGCACTGCCATCAGCATTCAGAGGAATTTCGCCGCCGTTTACGATCAGACGATTTTGTTGAAAAAGCACATCTTCAAAGGGCATAAGCATAATCTGCGGAACGGTCTTGTTGTCCTTCAGACGAAGAAAGGGAAAATAGCTGCCTTCGTCATTCCCGTAAAGGATATGACCTGCATGATTGAAAACCGAACGTAACGATGCGTGCGATCCGTAGATCGTCGACTTCCGATAGTCGCCCATAGGCAATTTGTCGATTTGTTCCTGCTCGGTGCCTGGAATTCTATTATTCGGATCGATGTAGCTTGCGATACCGTAAGCGGGCTTATCCAAATCCAAGGGAACCCGTCCCTCGATTAAGGAATTGGATGCATAGACCCCAGTGTAGATAGGTGTCTTGATTGCTTTCAGACGAACGAGCGCTTTTCTGCCTTCTTCGGTGGATTCCATATTCTGGAGCGAAAACATCGCATCGATG
>SEDW01000113.1 GCA_004193325.1 Pseudomonadota bacterium
TCTCAATCTCATTATTCTTTTCTTTATTACTTAGAATCTCTTTGTTGAAGGTTACGACATCGACCGGCCCGGTTTCGGCTTTGCCGCCGATAAGGATCTTCTTCACTTCGAGAGAAGTCCCGGTCTCCCACGTTTCCAAAACTTCTTTCTTTGAGAAGAGTAGTGGATTACGTAGCTGCCAACGGAAGGTTACGTCACAGGTTGGTGCCGGCTTTCCAGCTTCGAATACACAGACGCGGTCACCATCCTTAATATCCGTCCCGACCTGATCGACCAATGCAAAGCCAACATCCGAATCAATGTAGCGAACGACAGAAGATTGTGCTTTCAGCTCAAAGCTGAAACACAGGCTAAGGAGAAACAGAATCGCAGCAACGGCGAAGCCATTCATCCTTATAGTTTTCTGTAGTTCAATCGGGTCCACGACTAGCCTCGATTCGAGTTTAAGTTCTCACAGCTAGTGCTTCGGAATTCTTACTCAAATCTTTACTTCGGCTATTTGGGAATAGTTGAAGAATGGCGAACTTCTTAATATTAATAGATAGTTAAATTCTTACCGAGACATTATCAGCGGTAAGAATTTGGGGAAGGTCAAGGCGGTTCAGTACAGGCACAGACCCTCTCATAGTCGGCGTGAGCGGCTGCCGAAGTTGTGAGGTTTATGGAGTCACGAACAGAGCGTCTCGTCGCAATATTTGTGATATTCCAGATCGCGCATCCGACTCCGACTGTCGAGTTGTGAGGCGAAGTTACTTGCAAACCTGAAGTCCAGGACAAAGACTTCAGAGCCGCATTACACGCGGTCCCTTGCAGAGCATCATGGCCGTAAATAGTAGCCGTCGATTCGTGATAAGCCCCGAAGAGCGATCCCTTCTGAATCGCGTTGCAGGTCTGATCACAGCCCTGACCTCGCACGCCAAATCTCACGCAGTAAAGCCCCGAACGAACACCACCGAGTGCTACGGCACAGCGGCTTTGTATAGCAATTGTCGCCTTGGGCGACTCCATTGGCAGTTGAGGAGCAGGTGGCGTGACGATGGAGTAGACTTTCACATAACCTTCCTTGCTTCCGGCAGTCAGCACTCCGGTCACCGGATCAATCGTCGCACAGCCACCAGCCGTGCAATCGACCATAGCGTAGACCACAGTATGATCTGTATAAAGACCATCAGGATTCGGCAGAGGGGATTCTTCGTTGTTGCTGAAGGTCGATGTCGATACGAGCTGTGCTGTACTTCCGACATCAATCGCTTCGACTTCGACAATTTCATAGACGGAAGGATCGGCAACAGTTGGCTTCGATACAGTTGCAACGGTCGCCACACGAATGACTTCCTTAGGTCTCACGGTTATCTCGACTTCGCTCGAGAGTGTGCCCTTGGTTGTAGTGACCTTGATTTTCTTGGCAGCATTCGTCGGAGCATCACCCATATCCAATGTGGACAGGATACCTTTGCTGTCAGGATGATTGATGACCGTATTCATTACTGATGAACTATTATCCGTCTGCCAGACGCTTGAAACAGTAAAGTCAGCTCCCAGGCCGCAGGACATAACCTGACCGCTGTGCATGATAAGCTGAGTCCCGAAGGGAATCGAGGTCGATTCCACCGTGATACCCGTGCCCAACTGAATCGGGGCTTTCACTTTTATATTTATAGACGCTGTTAGCATAGTGGATGTCGAAACTTCGAGATATGAGGCTGTAACTTTACCGTCGCCTTTGGCCTTGGTCACGATGCTACCAATTTTGTCCGTCTCGGTCCGCGGGATGCCGAGTGCGTTTGGTTCAACCAAAAAACTCACGAGCGAAGTAATATCCTTCGTAGTTCCATCCGACAAAAGACCTTCGACCTTCAGCTTCGGCTCATCAACTCCGCATACACCTTCGAGCTTCTCACCTGTCATATTCAAGCTTAAAACAATGGGGTCTACCACCGTAACTTGTGCCGTGAGGAAATTGAGGCCATAGCGAGCTGTGACAGTCGTAGTCCCTTTGTTGACCCCAAAGATTTGACCCGGCTGTCTAGGGCTCAGCGTCGTTCCTGAGTAAGCGATATTAGTGTCGGCAACCGTCCAACGGGAATAGATCGTGATATCTCGTTCCGTATTGTCCGCACGGACACCATAGAATTTAAAATTTGCCGAAAGGCCCACAGGGGGGGAATTGCTCGTAGGAGCAATGCGAAAGCTTGCGAAGGTTTCGCTCGTCACGAAGAAACTCGATTCGCCGCTGATTGCTCCATACTTTGCTTTGACCAGAGTATCCCCAGGGAACAAAGCTTCCAGGCGCCCGATATTGCTCACGCTGAGTATACTCGGATCTTCAACCGTCCAGGTCACTGACGATGCGATATCGAAGGTATTGCCACCAGCGAAGGTGGCGATGGCTGACACCTGCACATCGATCGCCCCTAAGAGAAAGGTATCTGCTTCCGCAACGACATCGATTCTCTGAATCGTCGGCATGCGGATATCGATACGCGTAACAACAGTCTGCGTACCATAGATAGCACGCAAGCCTGAAAGTCCAACTTTCGCACCTGTGAAGACACCATTACTTGTGCTTTGGGCGCTGCCTTGCAAATAGGATGAGTCCATGGATTCCCAGGTTACACCGCTGCTAATCTCGCTGCGCGTGCCATTATTATAGACTCCACTTAGTACGAAACGAGAAGGTGTACCGATAGCTGTTGATTTGGGGAAGATTTCGACCGAAATAAGCTCTTTGGCTTTGACTATAATATCAAGAGTCGCAGTGAGCGATCCAAACCGGATCGTAACATAGGTTCGCCCTGGAGTCCTGCCGGTGACTGTGAAAAGGGTATTGGCTGCGACGGTGTTAAGCGTCACGATACCCGCTGGCTGCGCCTCAAAAGTTAAATTTTCACTCAGAGATTTTTCCACACCACTCGGTTGAAGATTCAGTACAGAAAAGGTTGTACTGAGACCTTCGATGATCGAGACACTCGCCGGATAGGTGCGGATGCTAGCTATGTTGGTTGAATCAACGGAATTACTATTGGAGGCGGTCGGCGCCACAGGACTAGCAACCGGTTTCACCTGTTCGGCCAAAACCTTCTTGAGCTGTTCGACCTTTGCCAGATCTACAGGCGCAGCCGTCCCACTCACAGTCTTCTGACAGGCAGTCGTGAAAAATACGAGGCTAATGATACATAAGATTTTATTCACAGGCACAAACCCTTCGGAAAAACGGAGCCGCGCCGTCAGCTGTAACAGTATTTGCTCTTAGACCAATATTTACATCCAACTCCGTATAGACCGAGCAGCCAATTGGCTGCGCGGAGTCAGCCGAAGGGCTGTAACTGACTCGAGGATCAAACGAAGTGAAAAAATCATTACCCAGAATATCATCGCAAGCTCCGCTATTTAAATACGTGCTAGTCGCAGGATCGTAAACTCTCGGATCATTGTTAGCTCGTCTTTTGAGCGCGCAGGTGTTGGTGCAGCTGTCACCTACCGGACTTATGAAGAAACAGTAGAAGCTGCGACGGTTCCCATCTGCACAAGGCACGAGGACACTCATTGTAAAGCTCGCGGATAAATTCCCCACCAACGGATCGGTATCGGCAAGAGTGACATCAAAGGTTGCACGGCCCTGATACACAGTATCGACCCGTTTGTGATCGCTTTCGGAGACCAAAGTCGCAACGTCAGTATCTGCAGTCGCATACCAGGTAATTGTCCGGTTTGGCCCTCCGCCGTTGGTGAAGTTATCCTTCGATCCATCGCTGTAGGTGACCTGAGCAATGAGATTTGCAGTAGTGCCCTTATCCATATTGTTTGGATTGACAGTTGTATCGGTTCTTCGAATTTTTAAAGCTTCAACGATCTTTGGTGTAGAAGTGAATACGACCGAACCTGACACTTCTGAATATGTCGCGATAATTTTCAATTTGCCAGGCGAAATACCCTGAGCGCGCACTCGGCCCGTACCCGTTCTTGTGATCTTTGCGCAGTAGCTGTAAGCAGGAAGAGAGTAGGTATCCACAGATATCTTTGCTACGTCGGTAATATCTTCTTGCGTGTTGTCGCTGTAGAGCCCTTTAATTCTAAAGTCGGTAAAACGACCAGCTGGCTGGCTCGATTCCAAGCTGCCGTCAGGTGGATCGAAGGTGATGGTTTCAAGCACGGGTTCTGAAACGACAAGCAGGGCGGATCCACCGATATTCTTCTGCGTCGCAGGATCTACATAGGTAGCTGTCAACTGTGTAGTGCCCTTGGCTTTTCCTCGCAAGGTATTGCCCATCAGGACTTCGCCGAACGAATTGAGTAGAACCGATTTGATAACATCAGTATTTGCCGTCAGGTCATATTTTACGCCGTCTGTCTTCACCCCCCAGACCTGGAACGTCTGAGACCGCCCAGCGATTAGGTTGAAGTTCGCGGGTATAATTTCGAGCTTTTCCAAAGCAGGAGAGTCGACGTTAACAAATATTTGAGCCGTGGCTCCCTTGTAGGATACAGTAAGGTTCGCCGAGCCAATTCCCAAGCCTTTGACAGTATCGTGAGTGACACTCATGATCATAGGACTCGAGCTACTTGTAACCATGGCGCTGGAAATGTTCGCTTCTGAACCATCGCTGAAGTGAGCCGTTGCAACAAAAGATTTACTCTCTCCCAGACGGAGAGAGATCTGATCGGGATCTAGCGTGATGGAGGTCACAGTGAATTCTTGAATGTAGACCGGAATGGAGACTTCTTTCCCTCCCAAACGGACCTTAACCGTACTGTTGCCAGAGCCAGTCGCAGTCAATAGACCCGAAGCATTCACCGAAAATTGACTGGCATCGCTCGCGACATAGCTCGCACCGCTCATATCCATCGAAGTTGATTCGTCATTCATGACAGCCCGAACCGAAATGGTTTTGCTGTCGCCGAACTTAAGGACGATTGGGCTTTCAATCGCTTCTAGATGATCGACTGCCCTCGGAGTCTGTTCCACATCGATCGGCAGAAGCTTTTCCAGATCCCCGTATTTGATAGACATCGTCCAGCGACCGGCCTTCTTTGCAATTGGGCCTTCGGCTTCCGACCAGGACATAGCGGAATCATCGGATGACGTCCAGACGAGATCTTTAGGATTAAGCTTTTCCAGTTTGCCGTCTGTCTTGAGACCGTAGACATTCAGATCGAAGGTCTTGGCGATGGGCTCCCCAAGACGCGCTTTTAGGGTCACCTTTGGCCGTTCTGGGAAGACTATCAATTGATTCACAGATGCCGCTTTAATGGTGACTTCGATCGTCGTCGCTGTCCCCAGTTTTTGCACGCGAAGGAGAGACTTTCCCTCCTTCTTACCGATAGCAACACCTTTGCTATCAACATCAAAAATGGAAGGATCATCAGGGGTCCAGATCAGATCTTTTGTGATCGGGCCTGTTCGGTTGTATGGATAAATCCCGTTCACTGAGAGTTGGCTGTACTCACCGACGCTTAACACCAGACGCGAGGGGGAAACCGCGATCTTCTTGGGAATAATTTCCTCAAGGTTGGAATCGGTCTGCACAAGAATAGCATCGTTAGCTTTCTGCATTGTCTTATTGCAGGCGAGCAAAAACGTGAGACCTAGCAAGATGGATTGAAGGTGCATCCTCATGGGAGCACCTTCACAATCTTCGAGCCTACAACGCCCTGGTAGGTCGCTGTCACTTGAAAAAAGCCTGCCGCGAGAGGAGTCGATTGGGCTTTATATATTCCATCATCTCGCACGAAACCAGCAAAGCTGAAGGGGGCGGTGAGGATATCATATTCAAAGGTCGATGCTGCTGTCCGGTTGACAACAGAGTTATCACTGTAACGGACATTCGCCACAAGATAGAGCGGGCCAGCTACGGGACACTGGACGCTTACAGTCAAACATTGAACGATGTAAACATCGTCCTGTTGAGGCGGAATTGTGATATCGATGGAAACTGGAGTTGGCGGACCGACTGTGACAACGAGCTGACCCAGTCCATCACCGCTTACGACTTCAATTGTCAGCGGTCCCTGAGAAGTCGTGGCTGTGGCATCGAGAAAACCCTTGGATGCAAACGCGGTTCGTACCCCGCCTCGGATGTAGAACCAGTTAGCAAGTGTGCTCGTCAGGGTTCGAGAACTGCCATCGGTGTAGATAGCCTTTGCGGTATAAGTTCTGGACGTGTACTGACCAATAGTTCCCGTTGCAACGCTTGTAATTTGAATCGAAGCTATGGACGCCGAATTGACGAGAATTGGCGAGACCGTATTCATAGCGCCGAACGTGGTTTTTAGTTTCGCAACGCCAGGCGTGGTCGCTGCAAAATATCCGAAATCCGCCCCTGTACCGGTTTTGGTAAAGACAGTGATATCGTCTGAGGACCAGGTCGATAGACTTGTGACATTCGCAGTTGACCCATCTGAATAATTTAGCGTGGCATTGAAATGCTCTTTGTCCCCTTTGGAGAAGATGAAGTTTTTGCTCGGAGACGCGACGGACAGGCTGAGAGTCTGTGCTTCTACCGCGCGAAGAGGGTAGGACTGATTATGCCCCTCGTAGGTCACGTTAAAAGTGTCCAAGCCGATGCCGAGCCCACGTATCGTAGGAGTTCCGGCTCGATTGATGAGCGTCAGTGCAGGATTCGCTGTTGTGATTTGAGCGGTAGCGGTTACATCGATACTCTCGCCGTTAGAATAGTTAGCCCGCAACATGAGAGGCATGTCGGTGTTCATCGGCAAAATCAGGGGTGATGGTTCGAGCGAGAAACCCGTAAAGTGTCGATCGATCGATAAGACGTCAACTGGTATTGAACTCGTGATCTCATTCACCTGCGCGGAGAGGCGAGTTGTTGTGGGCTGGGTTGCCCGAAAGAGCCCAGAGCCCTTCGACTCAAAGCGACTTGAGTCTTCACTGACCCAGTTCGCATCGGCGGTGAGATCCTCGATGGAACCGTCGCTATAAATCCCGTAGGCTTCAACAATCTGTTCGACAGGCACGTAGCTGCTCTGAATTCCTTCAACTCTGATCGCCACGGAATCCATTGAGAGTTTGAGAATCTGAAGAAGCTTATTTGTGACGGTGACTGTACCTGTGGCGGTTATGGAGCCCAGAGTAAAAATCACTTCGGTGGTGCCTGGAAGTTTCGCTCGAAATTTTCCGAAGCTTCCGTCCTCATGAGGCACAAGAATCGATGGATTGCTGATCGTCCAGACACCGCGGCTTGAGATATTGGATGACTGGTCGTAGGGTAAGATGCCAACCGCCTCAAAGCTCACGACCCGACCTGCGGAGACAGTGGCTGTGGCAGGGAAGAGGAGGACGGAAAGAAAGTCACCATCAGCGGGATTCGCTTCAGCGACAAGGGCATCTTCAGACACGACCTTCCCTTGATCCTTACATGCAGTAATGCATGCGAACCAGAGAATGAAGAGTTTGATTTGCCACTTCATGGTCCTAGACCTCTTCGCGGGCGTTTCGATACCTTCATTCTATCGGCGCTAAGAATTGGATCTTAAGGATTTAAAGGAAACAGAAATAGACCTGAGCACTATCGTTGACTTGCAGAGGACATTTTCAATATTTTACGGAAAATAGACGGGCCAGGAGAACTTTAGTCTTATTTTGTTAGTTCCTAATATTTCTCGGTATCAAAGGCATCCAAATTAACAATTTGATACAATATTTCTCCGGATCATAATAGGTAGTTAGACCCATTCAGAGAGTATTCGCTCATATTCCTTATGCAGCTGCCGATTGTTCTTATGTATGAACAAAGGGAGTTGAACCATGAGACAAATGATAAGGATCGTGCAACTCACGATAATCTTATTCGTCTCGATAAGTTGCAACAAACTAACTCAAAAAAACGCTGCCACGCCTATCGACTTCGATGGACTGAAACGAATTCAGGCGAGTGCGGGCGGTAGCTTCATATTATCTTGGGATTTACCAAAACAAGCACAGATCGAAAACTTCGAAGTTTATATCCAGGGCATAGATGCTGACAAAGCAAAGGCTTTGAATGCCACTTCACTGCAGAACTCATTAGGAAGTAAATTTTCACTTACCAGCGACACAACTCCCTCCACCACGGGTAGCCTGACTCGGCTCGTTGCTTCAAACGAGACGAGCTATAAATCAGAGCCACTTGATGAAGGCTATTGGCTTTTCGAAGTCAAAGCTCTCGGCAAGTCCGGCCTGAGAGACGCAGCAAGTTCGGTCATTCTCCTGCAGGTACTCCCAAGCGATGCTTTCGGTGGCCTCTTGATCGCCGGTGTTGAAGGCACGAACGTCAATCTCAAGGAACACTGTTCTGATCCCGGTCAAGGTCCCAGACTTTAACAAGGACTACAAAGGCTGTCTCGTGGCACAAGGTCTGGGTGCTGACCGCATTCGAGTCGATTTCGAATGGCCGGCTACCCAGTATTCTGAAATCAAGGTTTTCCGGAATCAAAAAGAAGTATTCACGAGCTTTGATTCCTCTGTGACCTCTTTCATCGATCGTGGTCTCGTCGAAGGAGAGAATTACACCTACACCTGTCAGGCACTCAACGGTAATGTGGTCCTCGCAGGCACCAACGCAGTTAAGACTTCCACTCTCAACACCAATCCACCGACCTTTTCGGGCATCACCGGCGTTACGGCCATTGATGGCCACAGCGCTTCACTTGCCTGGGGCGTTAGCACCGTTGTGCCGGCAGAAATTTATAATCTCTACGCTTCTAACAGTAATACTGTGGATTGGTCCGCGGCTCCTACTGCCTCGGCTCAGCCAAGCGGTTTGAGTGGGCTGGTAGCAGGTCTCGGCGATGACCTTCAGTATTCCTTCGGGGTGAGGGCCTGTAGCGCCTACGTTTGTGACACAAACACTCAGCAAATCACTCTGACGATGCCTGACGCGGGGGCACCTCTAAGTCCTGGAGCAGTTTCGGCAATTATCGACAACGGCAAGTTGCTTATCACCGCCCCCTGGATACCCACTTATGGTGGGGTAGCTCGAAGAAAAATTTATGTGCTCGAAGGCGGACTGGCAAGTACCGCCATTGGTGATTATTCTCTCGTAAAAACCGTGGTTGTCCCCGACAGTGGAATCGTGCCCACGACCTTCAATCTTGATACCGTCAACCAAAACACGACCTACAATATCATTGTCCGCGATGAAGACTCGCATGGTCAGATCAATCAAAACATCAATGTCGTAACTGTCGCTACCGGTACTTTGACTCCACCAAACTTCAACAGTAGCCTTTCGCTGGCGGTGGGTGCGACTGGCCAGGAGGAAACCACACTCACGGCTTATTTTAAAGCTATCGCTCGCCACAACGAGCCAGGCGGTGTGGCTAAAACCTATCGCTTCTACATTCGCGAAGGATCAAGCCTCTCAGCGTGTTCGGAAAACTATTACAAGTATTCGTTGGACGCGAGCCTCTTCCCGGTTCTGGTCCCTGCTGATTTTCCCAAAGGGAACGTCACGACGATCACAGGCCTCAAGCCAAAAACTCTCTATTCGATCTGCGTCAAGGTCATGGATAAGTTTAATAACATTTCAAACAACGAAGATTCCGTTGCACGTCAGACTCTTGATACCACCAAACCCGAGTTTGATGGCATCCAGGCTTTGACCTACAGCACCACGACCTCGGAAGTCACAGTTGCTTGGAATGCTTCATCTTCGACGGACGTCTACGAATACAAAATCTTTGCTTGGCTCAAGTCTCATATTGGTGGTGCAACCACAACGTTCCCACTTGCACGTCGAGTCACGGAATCCACCGATTCTTTCAGTTTCAATAACCTCACGATCCCCTTCCAAAGCCAGGACGAACTCGAGATCATGGTTAACGCTTGCGATAACGCATCGGTCATCCCGGGAGGCGCTCAAAACTGTACGACCTACACACGTACAACAGCTTTGAAAATCAAATTTGCCGACATTCTTCCTCCAGACGGATTCTTAGGATAACGTCGGTATCAACTCGACCCTGACGCTTCTTAAGGACTGTCCTTGCCAGACTGCGAACTGCCCTGAGTTTTTGTTGACCTGTGATTTAAACGATCTCGATCACTATCGAACCTATACGCTCCATGTCAGAGCCTATGATGAGAAGGGCAACATCACTCTACTCGATCCGGGCACTTCCAAAGTGACAATACGGACGGTTGATACTCAGAAGCCGACATATACTTCAAACCTTGCATTGAGCTTTGGATCCGGCTCTGCCCAACTGGATTGGTCGGCCGCGACTGATGATCAGTATGCGACTGAGCCTACAGCGCAAATTCTTTACCAAGTCTATCGTAAGGCGACGACGAACTTCGCCAATCTTTTAAATCCTGCGACTGACGGAGATTTGCTGGGAGAAACGCCGAACCGTAGCTGGACTGACCTTGGTCCATTTGCGAGCGGTGAAAACTATTATTACACGACCTGTGCGACCGACGCTTCTGGCAACAGAAAGTGTGACGGTAACTTTAAGATGGTCAAAATCCCAGATCTTATCGCACCCGTCATCGACACATTCACAACGACCAAAACTGCCACGAACAAGACTTGGCGTTTGAACTGGACCGCACATGACTTGATAACGAACGGCACGAAGTTGGTCTACACGATCAAGGCCAAAGCCTCGACCGATGCCACCTATCTCGTCCAGGACACTGATGAGAACATTTTGATTCAGGAAGGCGGCAGCACTCTCCTCGACAACCTGATCGGACCGCAGAATACCGACACCTATATGCACTACCTCTTGATCGTAGCTGATGAGGCGGGTAACAAAGTTTCGAAACAACTCAGCGTCTATTCTCAGAACAGAATGGTACTCACGAGTATGCGATCGGGCGAAGGCCCACTCTCAGGATCGAAAACCGTTTTCGTCGTCGGCGATGGATTTCATTCGAGTACAACAGTGAAGATTGGGAATGCCTCGTGTACGAGCGTGAGCATCATCACTCCTAAACATCTGACTTGCGTCACTCCATCAAATAGCGCCGGTTTCTATACAGCGACTGTCACGAACAGCGATGGGTCATCAGCGTCGAAAGCCGACGCCTACAAGTACTGTACCCCTGGTACGGACTGCACGAACGTTTGTAATTTACCTCCCGCGACCGGCTGGGATACTGGTCAGCCTTTTGCCAAAACTATCGGCCGAGGTGGATCCGCGACCCTCCCCTATATCATCTGCAATGCGGCTCAACTGCAGAACGTGAGCACTGTCGGCACAAACAAGTACTTCGAACTAGGCGACAACATTGACCTCAGTTCTTATAACAGCAACAACTGGGTTCCTATCTCATCGCTCAATGTTGGAGACGGCGGATTTATCGGTAACTTCAACGGCAAAGGCTATGCGATCTCGAACCTGACTTACAACGTTCCTGGCCGTACCACTCCGTATGGACTTTTCTTTCGCTTGGGCACGGGTTCAAAAACCGAAAACATGGGTCTTCTGAATTTTAATATTACTGCCGGGAATTACGTTGGCGCGCTCAATGGTTGTTCGAACAACGCTACGGGTATCATCACTCAGGACATCGTGGTTCAAGGCAACGTTACCGGATCCGAGCGGGTCGGTGGTATGAGCGGTGAGTTTATGGGGACGAGCTATCGTCTGAGTGTTACAGGCAACGTTAATGGGATCTTCTATGTCGGCGGCATCGCCGGTGAGAAACGTTACGGTGGTACAGATCTTTCGTTCTCAGGCACTGTAACCTCCAATCCTACTTCCGGCCAAAGGGAAGGCCATGTTGGAGGCATCTACGGCTACACCGATGGGATCAGCAGCACGTTAAGTAACATGACTGCAAATGCGACCGTCACCGCTGGATCATGGATTTATTATCGCGTGGCTGGATTGTTAGGAACGGCTCATAACCTGTCTGTAACCAATTCAAGCTTTTACGGAACTGTAACCTGCGATTCCCAATGTGCAGGTATCTCGGGAGTATCTTCGGGAACGGCTGCAACCTATGACAACCTCACTAACTACGGGACCATCATCGGCCACAACCAAATCGGCGGGATCGTCGGTAACGCAGCTCAGATGGTTCTTCAGAACAGCAAGAACTTCGGGAACGTCTCAGGCAGCGACACCAACGGAAATGTTGGCGGCATAGCTGGATTTATTCAAGGTAGCAGCGACACGGTTATCTCGAGTCTCAGAACGTCGACGAATTCAGGAACCGTAACGGCAGCCGGGCCGAATGCTGGGGGCCTCGTTGGCCAGGCAAACAGGTTTGAAATCATCTCGTCTTCGAACTCTGGGAACGTCAACGGCATAAATGAGACCGGCGGTCTCATTGGGCGATACAGCACCAATACCAAGGGCCTGTCAATCACGGGCTCTTTCAACACTGGAAAAGTCACGAACAGTGGCCAAAACGTAGGTGGAGTCATAGGCTGGGCGGACAGAGGTTCCCAAAGATTCCGCTTCCACCACAATTTTTACAACCTACACGAGCAACTGGGCATCGGGCAAAGTCGTAAACACCGGTACGGAATGGACTGGCGGCTTCGCAGGTCTGGTCTTCTTCAACACGAGAATGAACAAAAACTATGCGACCGGAGACGTCATAGGCGTCACAGGCACCGGCGGCTTCGTCGGTCAGACCCATGACGATAGAATTACGCTCGACAGCAATTATGCAACTGGCAAAGTGCGAGCAACAGGCGACAACGTCGGCGGCTTCGCAGGATGTATCGGCTGTGGTGGTAACTCCCTAGTCGCAAGCCATATCGTAAAGAACAGCTACGCACGCGGCAACCTCGAAGCGAACAGTATCGCGGGTGGTTTCGCAGGAGCGATAGCGCGTGCCACAGTCTCCACAAGCTACGCCATCGGCAAGATCACAGTCATTACCGCCAAGCGCGAATTCAACGGCTTCGCTTTCCTCCGCGATGGTGGAACCGCGACCAACACCTTCTGGGACAAACAGACCTCAGAAATGACTTCAAGTGCTGCCGGTACTGGTAAGACAAGTCTTGAAATGAAAACACCCGCGACCTTTTCAGGCGCCGGTTTCGTAACGACAACTGGATTCTGGTCACTCAAAACCGGTAGCTACCCAAGGCTAAATTGGGAAGCAGGGGTTACCCCATGAAAACTATCCTGACATTGATAATGAGCAGTATCCTTTTACTCTCGTGTAACAAGCTCACGACGGTAAACAGTGCAACACCCGTGGTCTTCGACGGTATCAAAGCCATCGATACAACGTCCAAGGGAACGGCAATCGTTACCTGGGATTCACCACGCGGAGCAAAAATTGCGGGTTTCGCAATCTATATCGAAGATCTCTCGGCTGCCAACAGTACAAAAACCGCTGCGCTGACTCTCGCTGGCGGAGCTATCCAAGCTGATGCTCAGGATGTCACGACCATCCTCGTGAACTTACCCGATGAACAAGCTCCCGTGGGCTCTGGTGTGCCTTTAAAAGCTATCGCTGGGGATCTGAATAGTTACGAAATTTCAAAACTCCTCCCAGGCCGCTATGCGATTCAGGTCAAAGCCGTTGCCGAAGATGGCGGTCCTGATAACAACACCCGCGTCGCCATTCTCAAAGTCGAATCGACCTTGGGTTACGAAGGTATTTCAAAAGCTGAGATTCAAGGTCAGGACGTCTATCTCGAATGGCCTCAACTCGAAACAACACTCACGAGCCGTGACGTTGTCTACACGATTTATGAAGGCGTGACCTTCGCCAATCCTGTAGCGATCACTAGTGCTCTCAACTTTAAACTTTCCCTCTTGAGCTATGCCCCAGGTACCACGCTTTACTTTGGTGTTCGCTCAACTGATGCCAAAGGGCGAACCGATCGCAACATCAAGACGATCCCGCTTACAGTCCCCACCCTCGATAGCAGTTACGAAGGCTGTGTCAGTGGTGAGGCACGGGGTTCGGATCGAATCGCGGTAAACTTTGTTTGGCCAAACGATTCCTTTCAGACTATGAACATTCTGCGTGATGGAGTGCAGGTCTATTCTACAACTGATAAAGGCATCACGAGCTACACCGACGTCGGTCTTCAAGAAGGTGAATCTTACAAGTACACCTGCCTTGCCGTTTATAAGAGTCGAGTTCTCACAGGATTGAAAGCTCTCAAAGTCACGACCTTGACGTCAAATCCCCCAACCTTCAAAGGCATCTCCTCCGTAGATATTCTCTCGGCTCACAGTGCTATCGTACGTTGGGGCGTAAGCGCCGGGGTTCCAGCTGCGACTTTCGAAATCTACATGACGCCTGGTACGAGCGTGGATTGGAACGCCGATCCAGTGGACAAGATTAATGCGACAACTCTCGAGTGGACCACCAATGCCCTCGGCGACGATCTCACTTATGCATTCGGCGTCAGAGCCTGTAGCAGCAAAGACGTTTGTGACCTGAATACGATTCAACTCACGGGCTCAACGGTTGACGACGGTATCCCGAAGACAGTCGGTGCCACTGCCCTTGCTATCGTCGATTCCAAACTCCGCGTGACGGCCCCTTGGGTCAATGCGCAGGGCGGTATTAACAAACGTCTTGTCTACATGACGACCAATACAGGTGATCCCGCGACTTCGACGACTGTGATGACTCTCGTCGCCACGGTCGCTGTCCCTGATCCGAGTCATCCGGCTACCGAGCTCTATGTTCAGCCTATCGAAGACAACCGCACCTACACAGTTATCGTTTACGATCAGGATAGTCACGGTAATAAAACGGCTGGAAATGCACCCATCAGCCTCTATTCAGGCGATACGCACAAACCGGTATTTGGCGGCATTGCCTCGGTAACGAACGGGATCGGTGTAGCGAACGACCATGCGGAAGAAACGACTCTTCGCTTGAACTTTGTGCCAATTCCTTTTCAGCCCGTTGATATGAATGGTGCCACCGACTATCTCGCGTACGTGGCTCCTGGTGTTGTCAACGCATGCAGCCTTACGACACCCTATCAGTTGTTTGCAGCCAACTCATTTACTGTTGCTGACGCCAACGCTTTCATTAAAGTTGACAACCTTCAACCTTTGACAACTTACAGCGTCTGTCTCAAAGCTCGGGATGCGGCCGGCAACATCTCAGATAACGTTGTCTCATTTACAAAATCGACACTCGATATCACGCCTCCAGTTTTCGATGGTGTGCAAACAATCAGTTACGATAGCGACAGAGGCGAACTGCAGCTGACCTGGAATCCATCGGTATCCACTGACCTCTACGAATTTAAGGTCCGTCTCTGGAAAGGTCTGGCTGCGGATCCGGACCAAGCTGTTTCACTCACCACAACCGTTCGGTCTAACATTGCTGCCACAGGCACTCGCATCAAACAAAGCACATTCACGATGCTCTCTGGTGAACTGGTTCATGCGCTGGTCGAAGCCTGTGACAACGCCGGATCAGTCGCAGGTGGCTCTCAAAACTGTTCGACCCATCATTTCTCGACTGCTAAATCAGTTCAACTTAACGATATCGATCCGCCCCCAGGATTTTTAGGAATTCGCTCGTCGAGCGAACTCGAAAGTACCATCGAAGGCGTCATTACGGTCAAGTGGGTAGCGCCCAGCGACTGGTCGGATTATAAAGGCTTCAAGGTCTACTATGTAAACGCTGACACAAATGAAATTCAATCGTTGGCCAAGGACTGTCCTTGTACATTAAACTCCTGCCCGACGCCTTTGACTCAATGCGATCTCGTTGGTCTCGATCCGTTCCGTACCTATCGACTGCACGTCAGGGCTTATGACGATGCCGGGAATATGACTCTTCTCGACCCCGTGTCTTATTCAGTGAATAAGCGCGCTGCCGATACGCATGCTCCGAACTTCACGTCAAACCTTCAGTTGGCTTTCGCCGAAGGTAAAGCATCACTGGCCTGGGGCGCCGCCTCCGATAATCAGTATGTGCTCGAACCTGGTGCTGACATCACTTACGAAGTCTATCGTAAGGTTGACGAAGCCTTCTCGACATTTAACACAGCAGACCCCACGGACCCGGCTTACCCTAATAAAGATGTTCACGCCGGTCTCGTGGCTCGCGTTTCAAGCGTAGCAGGCACAAGCTGGGTTGATTCGGGTCAGGGCTTTGAGGGGGGTAAAACTTTCTTCTACACAGTCTGTGCTGTGGACGGAACAGGCAACCGTTTCTGTGATGGTCAGGTGAAGTCATTCCTCTGTCCTGACTTGATACCGCCTGCGATTACGTCTTTCACGAGCACCAAGACCGAGACGGGCTATGTCTGGAACCTCAACTGGGTTGCCCATGACGTTGTCACAGGCGATTCGGATCTTCAATTTAAGATCTACCAAAAGATCTATTCGAAAAAATACATTCTCTGCAAATCACCTACGAGCGTCGACGTAGGACCAGTGCCCGTAACTGTCACCAACCCAGATGGCTCGATCGCCCAATTGAGCAATGCTTACAAGTATTGCAGTGGAGCTTCTTGCACTAATGTCTGCAACAAATCCTCAGCAGGCTGGGGAACCTTTGCCGCAGGAACCGGCGTTGCTGCCGATCCTTACATCATGTGTACAGTTGATCATTTGAACGCGATCAAAGCCCAGCCTTACGGTAAATTCTATAAGCTTGGTGAGAATATCGATCTTGCCGGAAACACAACTTTCGTGCCGCTCTACTCAAGTGCGGGCAGCGGAGTCGAATTCCAAGGCACATTTGATGGTGACAACTATGTGGTATCGAACTGGACCTACAACAATGGTGTGGCCACAAACCCGGTGGGCTTTTTCTCAAGACTTCTGCGAAGTGACATCAAAAATCTTGGGCTTGTGAATTTTACGATTACTGGCAAAGACAACGTGGGCGCCCTAGCCGGAACAGCAGCCATTGGCCAGGACAACAACTTTTATCCAAACAGTATCATTGGTGTTACAGCAATAGGCAGCGTAACAGGGCAAACCAATGTTGGTGGCCTGTTGGGTAGAGCCGGAGGCACTCTTTCCGAATCCGCATACATCGGAAATGTGACTGGCAATATTGCTGTCGGCGGTATTTCTGGTACCAAGAGAGATGGCAGTTCAAAACTCGAATTTAGCGGTAACGTGCTCGCTTATGCTTCCGGAGCCTCCGAGTGTCAGGCAGGCGGTATCTTTGGATTTGCAGCCGGTAATGGCTACACGCACGTCTCACTCAAAACCTCTGGTACTGTAATCTGTACTGACATTTCGAACAACAAAGCATCTAACACCGGCGGCATTATCGGACGCGCTGATCAGAGCCGCATTGAAGACTCGGAAAACCGAGCAAGTGTAAGCGGAGGCAATCAAACAACAGGGATCATCGGATCTTCAAACGGCACGACCACCTTCGTGAACACCCGCAACTATGGAAACGTCACAGGTTGGAATGATGTTGCTGGCTTCATCGCCTACACCTCCTTTGGTAACAACGTATTCCAAGACAGCATCAACTACGGAAACATCACATCTAACTCCGGAAACTATCGAGTCGCAGGATTCGCTTCAGCACTGGAATCCAATGGCTGCTGTGCCCACAAAATGATTAACGTTCAAAACTACGGGAACATTTCCGGCGGGAATGAGTCAGGTGGTCTTCTCGGTAACTCATCCTACGTAACGTTCACCGACGTAGCGAACTACGGCAACGTCTCAGGCGTAAACAACGATGTCGGCGGCATCGCGGGTAAATGCAGCGGCTGTGTTATGACCAACGTGAAGAACTTCGGAAATGTAACCGGAGTCTACAATGCTGTAGGTGGCATTGTCGGAACCTATACCGGCACCATCACAGGGGGATCATCATCGGGTACTATCACAGGTAATAACGGTGTAGGCGGGATAGCCGGCTACTTCAACACAACAACGACCTACACGGGCCAGGTCAGCGGAATGACCTCAACAGCAAATATCGTTGGTACAGTAGGAGGAACGGGCTCAGGCGGTATCATCGGCGTCTTGAACAGTGGACAAAGCAGTTCAACCCCTATGATCGTCGAGAAATCCAGCTTCAACGGCTCGATCAAAGCCAACTCTCAGTGCGGCGGAATCGTCGGACAGATCAACCAATTCGCTACCGTTCGCAGAACCTCCATGACCAATGGATCCATCGAATGCAACACAGCATCCGGCGGCATAATCGGTCTTGTGAACAACAATAACGTGCTTGTCGAACAAAGCTTCTCCAAAGGCAAAGTCAAAGGCCTGACCTACGCCGGCGGTTTTGTCGGGCACGTTCAACGTCTGCCTGCGAACTCTGTCGCCTTCAATGATAACTACAGTCGGGCTGAAGTCATCGGCAACGACGCGGTCGGCGGCTTCGCCGGTACTGCAGGCCCCGTATTCACCCGCTGCTACGCTTCAGGCAAGCTGACCTCCGTCGATACCCAAAGCCGATTTGGTGGCTTCCTCGGCGATATGTGGAGCGCTGGCGCCGCATCCAGTTCGTTCTGGGACAAGACATCCTCGGGCTTTGCGACAAGCCCCATGGGTACAGGCTCGACGACTTCGCTCATGTTAGGCTCAAACCTTTACGCGCCGCAGTCCTACCAGACCACGGTCTGGTCCTTCACGCCGCTGGATTTCCCAAAACTGCTCTGGGAACTGACGCCCTGATTTAAAGCTCAAAAAAGAAAAGCATCCTCGCCGTCTGGCCAGGATGCTTTTCTTTTTCGACGAAGATTCAAAGATAAGATCTTATCGCAAACCCTAGCTCAGTACTCGTCTGTGTGGACTTTTCCACACTTGCCGAGAAAGACATGACCGACTGCATCAGACTCAGGCCAAGGCTCGTTTGCGTGCCGATAAACATGTTGAACCCAAAACCGGTGAGGATCGTCATGGTCGAACCATCGAGGGTCTCAAGACCGACCTGGGTCGGTGTGCTCGAAAAACTATCGTAGCTCAAACGATTGTTCCAGCTGATCGAATAATTGTTCTGATGTGCAATCACACCCGTTTTTAATCGATCGATCGTACGCTTTTTACCACCTGTGATCGCATAATTCGAACCGATCCCGAACCCTTTGCGAACGACCTGCTGATTCGCCTGGTCGATCAAAAAATCCCCGCTGATATAAAGCGTCTGATTGTCGAGAAGGCTCTCGTTGTAGAGGGCCAGCCCAGCAATGAGACCACCGAAGCTTTTATTAACACCATTTTTCAGGGTGAACGTACCAAAGCCCGCACCACCATGCACATCAACATCCCAGGGGTCCTTGCTGGACACCGGGATCGTACGCGAGACCTTCTTATCCGCACCAACGGAGGTCGCAGCCTGAAGACTCGGCATGGCGAGGAGGAGGAGGATAAAGGCAAAACGTTTCATCATCATGATCCCTCAGCTTCGAGGCTTCCTAGGCAAATTATGCCCATGAGAGAATAAATCTCTGGCAGTCCCTCTGATGATTATAACGATGACTTGAGTCTGCGGACAAGGAGGAGGCAAAATCGAGTGAGCGGATCAGTGAAACTGCAAAATCCAAGACCTAAACCTCGAAAATATCGTAGGAAAACCCGACCAGTATGTCCCCGCCCTTGTCCTCATGCAATTCCAGCAATTGCGCTCTCACGGCTTCCTGAAAAGTAGCTTTTACAGCTTCGAACCTTTCCTTCGAGAGTGTTCCCGCAAAGGTGTACCGAAGATTGTTGCCGGTCGTTAGAGCATTCTGAGATTTCGCCCGCTCCTGCAATGCGGAATGCAAAAGGCTAAGGTCCGAATGATTTTCAATCAGAACGAGATGCTCCTGAGGTATAAACCGTCCATTTTCACGGACAAGAAGTCCCATCTTCTCCAGTCGATCCATAATTACAAGAATGCGTTCAACGGGCATTTGTAGATACTGAGAGATTTTCTCGGCCGAATCCGTCTTTTCAAATCGCAGCAAAGTCAGCACCGATGGACAAAGCCAGTGCTGGAGAAAAAACGTCTGATCTTCGGGCGATAATTTTACATCCTGAATGTTCGTCACGGCTTTCGGCATGCGATAGACCGAAAATTGCTCCTGGAGCTCTTTCAACCGTTCAAGAATTCTCTGCTTAAAAGAATCCGTCGAAGCCCTGGCAAGGAGAACGAGATTGATAAAATACTCTGCCTCAGACCCATTGAGCTCCCAAAAATCCGCCAGCGCCGACGCCTGGTCAGGATTGAGATCTGCTTTATGGCCGAGAACAAGGGAAAAATACGAGTTTTGACACTGCGCTGCTTTCGCGAGTTGCGACTTGTAGCCGCGCACATGAGCGTTGAGACGGATCATTTCTTCGAGAATTGCAGGGTAGGCGTCAAAATCGAATATGTTCATAAAATCTCTAGCGCGTAATCGGAATTGAACCCGATTTAACCACCCTTTTGATCAAACGACAAACTGATACTGAAGCTCTTATCCTCGATATAATCCGGCTGCGCATTCAATCTCGCCAGGCTGCCGAGAAAGCTTCCAATGCGCACATCAAAGCCCCAGGCGTTAATGCCGAGATCGATGCCATAGCGGACGTTGGGATAGCTCTTCCAATAGAATCTCAAGTCGTCGGCATAGAGTTGCGCAAGACTTGCATTCAGTTCTTTGCCTTCGACAGCTGACTCTGCCCCCCGGATATCCGTGTAGGTGTAGTCAACCCAGGGAATAACGCTAAAGTGCTTAAGGAGCTGAAGGGTGAGGTTCGCCCCAGCTTCGTATTTCAAGAGATTGTAGCGGATATTAATCGGGTCCTGGGGGTTGCCCGTATAGTTCGAGGGAATGATGTCCGTAAATTCGTGGCGAACGTTGAGACTTTTGCCGCCAATAATAACGGCGAGCTTATTATCCTTACGAAGCTTTTCAAAGGGCAAAGCCGAGAGGTTAAAGCCGAGGCCCGAGGTCGAGACTGTTGTGTTCTGGCTCGATCCAAAGGTTGGATTATAGGCGTTCGTGTAGGAATAGTCCGAGGAGTTCTTGGAATTCTCAATGGAAAAACCAATACCAACCTTTTTCAGGGAAATCGCCAAGTGGGGCGCGAGAGTGTAGCCCTTCATCGATAGACTCGACTGAGCGTCCTTATCGAGGTCACCGTTGCCGAGACGTGGGAGCATCGTAATATCGCGCTTTTCGTAGGAGAGCGCGTAGGTAATGGTATTAAAGTTTGGCACCATGTGCGTGATCGGGGGCGGCTGATAAATGGAGTTCCCGCTTTTACGATAGCTCGTATAGCTGTCGATCATCTTCGCGCGCTCGTCCACACTCTGGGCATATCCCTGAGTGGCCATCAAGAGGACGAGGCTAATCGAACAGCGGAGATAAAACAAAATGCCCCCAAGAGCTGTAACTCTATGGAGGCATCGGAAGATTTGGAGAAAATTTAAGTCCCGGTTCAGAGAAGGTTCAAAGGCGCTTAGCCAAGTTTGAGCTTCTGCGTATACACACCGTTTTTAAGTTTCAGAAAATTCTTCAACTTTTCGCTGTAATCAGAAGGCACTGCCTTCTGCACAGAAGTCCGCTTCATCACATTCGCTTCCCAGGCCTGCAAACGCGGAAATTCAGCTAAGTAACTGAGATCACCCCATTGTGCGTACGCTTGGAAATATCTGAAGACGGGACCATAAAACGCATCGACCATCTGAAATTTCGAACCGGCAAAGAAGGGACCGTTGCCTTTCTTGAGTTCGGTTTCGAGGACCGAGAGCTTTTGGGCCAGTTCTGTCTTCTTCGAAGTCAGTTCCGCTTCGTCCGGAGCCACGGCGATGCCGTAGAGTAAGCCGAGGAGAACTCCACTGTATTCCATCCAGGCGCGATGC
>SEDW01000875.1 GCA_004193325.1 Pseudomonadota bacterium
GTTGGCTACAAGCACGTGACTCAGGACCTTCTTTCAGCCTGCACGATCGCGCTCGTCGTCACTCTTCTGATCTCCTCGTTCATGATTCCATCCGGCTATTCCATCTATCGATTCCTAAAACCCATTCTCGAAAAAGTTGGGATCAAAGATCACGTGATGTCAGTCGAATCCAAAACGAATTCGACGAACAAATCGATCGTCCTCTTTGGTTTTTATCGCGAGGCGAGTTCGTTTCTGGAAGAATTTATCCGCCGCCATTCCCAGTCGATGATCGATCAGCTTTTGGTAATCGACTATAACCCTGAGACCCTTCAGTCGCTCAAAGCGCGAGGCGTTCCTTGTATCTATGGTGACATCGGCCATCCCGAAACCCTGCGCAATCAGCCCCTCGACGAGGCCGCAGTCATCATCTCCACAATTCCGGACAATCAGCTGAAAGGGACGACCAACCTTAAGCTCCTCCACTCTCTTAGAAAGCTGGCGCCCAAAGCTCGCATTATCGTGACCGCCGACACCCTTGAGAAGGCCCGCGAAATGTACGCCAAAGGTGCTGACTACGTTTTTGTACCAAGAATTGTGGGTGCTCACTTTCTCGTCGACATCATTGAACGTGTCCAAGGGGACCGCATGGATGCCGTCAAACAAGGGGCGCAGCGCTTTCTTTCGGAATGGAACGAAACCCTACCCTAACCTGCAAATGACCCCGTCAAATTCTTCTTGCGTTTTACACGCGGAGGGTATAGGCATGACTGCTTTTATAAATTCGAGGTAGTCATGAGTAAATTTCTAAGTTCCAAACAAATCAGTTATCTTCGTGGTCTCGCTCACAAGCTGGATCCAGTAGTTACAGTCGGCACAGCCGGCGTTACCGAAGGTGTTGTGAAGGAACTTGATTTCACGCTCAAGACCTTCGAACTCGTCAAAGTCAAAGTCCGTTGCGACGATCAGGAAAGCCTTGCTGAAGTTGTAGAGGGTCTTTCCAAAAGCGTTAAAGCGACGAAGATTCAGGTCATCGGCCACACAGCGATCTTCTACCGCCGTTCGAAAGAACCAAAAATCGCGGTTCCTGGCATGCCAATGCCAGAGCCTAAGGTTGAAGAAGTGGCGAAGCCAGTCTTCAAAAAAACCTACAATAAAGTCTACGGTAAATCTGCGCCGAAACGCGAAGATTCCACCAAACGCTGGGGCCGTCTGGCTCGCGTTAAGAAAGACCCTAGCGAATCAAAAAGCTTTGGCGGCGAACGCGGCGAACGCAGTTCGACTGGCAGAGGCTTCACGAAAGGCCGCAGATAAGTGAGCAATGAACGTTTAGTTTATTCCACGAGTTCGGGATCTCAGAAGAAAGAAAGCAAAGCGAAGACGCACAGTCCGGCCGCAGGGCCGACCAAGATGCGTCTTGAAACCAAAGGTCGCGGCGGCCGCGCTGTCACTGTCCTTTGGAATATGCCTTTCAGCGAAGCGGACATCAGGTCTCTGATGAAGGATGTGCAGGCGAAGAAAGCCTGCGGCGCCACCTTTAAGGACGGCCGGATAGAATTCCAAGGCGATATTTGTGAAGCGGTCACCGCCTACTTCGCAGAAAAATCTCTGAAGGTCGTCCGCGCCGGCGGCTGAACCCTGAGATTAAAAGTTTCGAGCCAATCCCAATTCCCATCGCCATATATCATCCCTACGCTCGATCGTGAGATTCGTCTGAATCTCTTGCGTCCAATCCAGGCGATTTTCCACATTCCAAATCATAGTCTTCTCGCCACGATCATCCATCCGCCTCAAGGCGATCTCTCGTAAAATTTCCGCGCATCGCCACACCAGGTAGAACAGAGAGGAGCAGTTTGCCAAAGCTCCCCGAAATGCCTGCCGAGGATCGAAAATAAATCGAACGTTCTTTCTCTCGATATTCCGCGCCCCCGCTCATCGTCCAGCTGTAAAGAGGCTCATCCCTTGTCCAGGGATTGAGGGACCAGACCTCGGCCAGTTTGAAATCCGCTTCATGCAGCTCATTCTCGGAGCGGAGTTTGCTCGCCGTAAAGTTGAAGTAATTGAGGTGATAATAAGGCTCAAAGCCTTTTGGAGAATCGAGGAGATCGTGCCACCCAGCCCTCAGCCTGAGGCGATAGAAAGACTCATTGTCGTACGATCCGCCTCGGATTTCAACTCGCCTCGGTCCATGAGCGAGCAAGGGATTGTTGTCGCCCTGAACATCGGCTTTGGGCGAAGGCACATTCAGCATCGAACGTGCCCTCAGTAGTTCCTGTTCGAAGCCTCTTAAGGGCTTTTGTTCCTCGATTGTGAGATTGCCTTTGGCGATCGTCACCTTGTCCATCAGGGTATCGAGGACGAGGCGGCTCGGAGAATTGGCAGGAAGTTTTTGTGCCTCCCAGATTCGGCGATACTCGTCCCGCTCATCAGGAGACAGCTTTGCAAGATTGTCGAGCCAACGCCGCCGCTGAGAGGGCCGAAATCCACTCTCCGCATTTGGAATCTTCTCTCCCACCCGCCGCATCAATTCCGAGGGCATGACAAAGCCATGAAGAGACGGCCTCAAGCCCCAATCGGACTTGGCCACATCGATCAA
>SEDW01000114.1 GCA_004193325.1 Pseudomonadota bacterium
GCTTCCTCGCGCGAAGCACCTGTGCAGATGTCGTGGTTATCCCAGACGATCGACCAGGGATGCTGCTGATGCGCCGCTCTCAGATGCGGGTCGGTTCGGTAGTAGCGGTAGCGCTGTCTTTGGTCTTCTAGATTCTGAGGAATTTTCTGATTTTTAGTCCGCATCGACAGATTGCGGAGTTCGTCCTTGTCGGGGAAATCATAAATGTAGTCACCGCAGTGGACGATCAGATCCAGATCTGCCCTTTGAGAAAGAATTTCGTAAGAGTTGAAGTAGCCTGACCAGATCGACGAGCAGGAAGCAACCGCGATGCGCAGATGATCGCTCGACTTCGGTGCTGTTCTTGTCCGCCCAACAGGAGACCAGTAGCCATGGGCCCGGAAGCGATAGTAATAAGTGGTGCCGGCCTCAGGGAGTATGGCATCGACCTTTACGGTAAAATCGCAGATTTCGTCTGTCGTGGTTTCTCCGAGAGAAACGAGATCAATGAAATGAATATCCAGAGCCACCTGCCATTCGACAAGAACTCGCTGCTCGCCAATACTCCCAACATGAGTCCAGAGTATGACCCGATCCTGCAGGGGATCACCTGAAGCGACGCCGAAGGCGAATACCTCGCTCAACTCTTCAAACTGGAGTCGTTCGGACGCTTGGTCCTTATTCTGCAACGTTCCCGCTTTGGCATTTCGTCCGAGAAATAGACCGCAAAGACCAGACCCAACTCCAAAGAGTTGACGACGCGACAGAGTCATAGGCATTTCGCTCATGAATAAAGTTGGGAATAATGTATCGAATTCATTATCCAATACTGTCGCAGAAATAGAGACGGATTGAATAAACGGCGGGAGTAGTTTTTATAAATTTAAATTAAAGCGATTTCAGCGCCATTTACCGCACAAAAGTCGCTAGTGGAGGGATTAGATCGAATCAAAGACGCGAAGACGTTGCTGGATCTCGCTGCGCTCGTCCTCACAGAAAGGACCGGCGAACTCCTCGAGATCTTTTTGAAGAAGGAGAAGGAATTTTTTGTGCTGAGGGCTGCGCGGATTGATAGGCCGATGGTCCAATCGTGCTTTGATCTTTTGCCAAACGTCAACGAAGCGCCTTGCCTCGGGAGTAAAGTAAGTCTGAAGAAAACGGTCCCAGATGTAATCGATCGCCTGCTCGGATGGGTGAATCATGTCCCGGGCGTAGAAACGGTAATCCCTGAGCTCATCCATCATGATTTCAAACGCTGGAAAATACCCTACGCGCGAAGGATCGGACTTTACCATGGCTTCGGCCAAGACTCGCAATTGACTCTTGCTCAGGGAACTCTCGACCAGTCCCTCCTGCGAATAAGTCCGTCCATGACGAAAGCATATCTTCAATCGGAGTCAGACTCTTTTCAAAGAGCCGAGAAGGCTGCTGATGACAGTTCGCAACCCAGTTTTGATCGATGGTATAGAGGAGCGAGCTGCCAAGAGTCAGGATAAGGACGGAATTAGGCTTTGAAAGCGCGTCCAAGACCCTGTCTTTTTCCATTTGCCAATTCTTCTCAAAATCAATTCGACTCTTAGCCGAAAAAACTTTTGGCAATCGATAGTGATAGATTCGTTCGTCATGCTCAAGAAAAAGAGCCTCGTCCAATCCACTCTTTTTTTTCAAAAGATCAAAGATCGCAAAGGGATGAAAGAGCGTTCCATAGGGATTGAGAACAGTTGCCCATTTGTTCTCCACAAGTTTTCGACCCATGGAATCCGCAAAACAAGACCCGAGACTCACAAAGTGATGGTCCCTGGCAAAACGGAATGGACTGTTCGAGGATATTATAACGGGAGTGAGGAACTTTTCCATATCGGGCTCGCTCTTTAGGAATGATCCGTAGCGAGCCGACTATCGCAGGCTTTCAGAGGGTGATGCAAGCCTTATCCGAAGGGTCCGAGAGCACCCCTCCGTTATCCGCCACAACATAGAAACAGGCTTTGCCGCCTTTGCTGGGCCAGGATTCCATATTGCTGTCATCGATCGCAATCTTCGGTGAGGAGAAAGCCTCGGAATCGGACTGCAGACTGTCGATCTCGCGAACCTTTAACTTCTCGTCAACGTAGTAGATGTGGAAGGCCGAGACCGAAGATTGCGCGGCCCAACTTAGTTTCAGACTGACTTTTCCCGCCTGAGAATTGGAGTCGCTGATTGTCTTTTTAACGACTGGCTGCGGATCAGCAGACTCAGCGCAACTCGCACAAAGGCCAAATAGAAGTCCTAAGACTAATAGGGATGGTATACGCACGGTCCTGGCCTCACTCATTTTGTTTTCTCGACTTTCACTGTTCCCGGCTTTGCAGGTTTGGTCGGCTTGCCAGTCGTCGGCGAAGTAGGAGTCGTCGGCACCAGAGGATCGGGTACTTTGCTGTCAGAAAGCACAATATCTGAGCATGAATAGTAGCGAGACGGCTTCAGAGGATCTTCTTCCATCACCTGAATGAGCTGAAGGGTACAAGCAGCACAAGTCAGATTAGGTAATTTAATCTTCGTTGAATACTGGTGGTACTCTGTCGGTAAGCTGATGGGATCGTTTTTCGTGTCGGCATATTTCGCCACAAGCGTATGAGCTTCGAAATTGGTATCCCCAGCTTCAGAGAACTGCAAAATGAAATAGCCTGGGTGATTGATAGTTTCTTCCCATTCGACGGTTATTTCCTGACCCGGCTTATAGACCTTTGGTGTCAGGGTACGAGCAACACCACCACATTCAGGCGTCTTGAGGCCGGTTGAATCATTGCGAGGCGGCGTGGCGCTACCCGGCTTGAGACGCGCATGGGAGTAAGCTGCGCCTGAGGCGAAGAGAGCAAAGCTGAGAATCAAAGTCTTATATTTATAATGCAACGTTATCTTCCTCATTTGGATTTAGGGCAAGGGGCGCTTTTGCTGCCATTGGGGAGCAGAGCGGAACAGGTCTTGGCGAGACTGAGTTCGGACGGCAAGATATTGGCTTCCGTCATATCCGTTTCGCTCAAGTCAGCGCCTTCTAATCGTGCAGCTGTCGAAAGATCTGCCCGCACAAGAATCGCGCCTTGGAGATTTGCTCCACGAAGATCAGCATGAGTGAAGTCCGCACCACGAAGGTTGGCTCCTCGAAGATCTGCTCCTTTAAGATCGCTGTATGAAAGTTCTGCGCGACGAAGATCGCAGCCAGGACAGGCTTTGTTCTTGCGCAGATAATCTTCGGCTTCCGAACTGCTTTTGAATAGGGGTCGCGACGGTCCAGCGCTCAGTGTTGAGCCGAAGCCAATGATGAAAACTGCTGCTTGAAATAACGAACGCATCGAATCCCCCCAATAGCGCTCTTTTCGGCTAGTGGAGGGAAATTCTTTAAAAATTTCGAGGCTTAGGCTGCACGGCACAAAAGTTTAATGTTTTCAGGATCATCGAAGTAGCATTTCCCAAGTCTTTGCTTTTTATCAAGCTCTTTGAGAATCACGTCCATGGGAATACGGTGATATTGGATCTGATAGAGAATCTCTTGAATCTCGTAATAGTGGATCTTTAAGAGGTTGTAAACGTAGCCCAGTTCCTGCTCAACTTCTTCGCTATGCTCGCTGTCTCTCGTATTGAAAGCTTCTTCCACCGCAAGGGCGCGATGCATCTTGTCGAGAAGCTCCTGCATATCGAATGGCTTGGCAACGATATTGCAGCCGCCGAGTTGAAAGACCTTTCGCACGGTTTCCTGATCCACATCACCCGAGATGAAAACGATCGGGATCTGCTTGAACTTCTTTTTAAGCTCTTCTGCGAAGACGAGACCGCTCATGTGCGGCATCCGTATGTCTGAGACCAATATGTCATAAGTCTTGTGACTAAGAAGTTGCAAAGCGGCAAACGCGTCTGGTGCGTAGTCAACATGGTAGTGTCCACTCATCGCAGCCTGGAGGATTGCGAAGATGTCATAATTATCGTCGACGATCAGACAGTTTTTCATTGCCTTGCCCTTGCAGGGTTAGAGTCCATTAATCATTTGCTGTGACATACTCTTTATCTGCTCAATCTCCAAAGAACTTGACACCTGAGTCTAATTCATTGAATTTAATCACAAATTGAATGCTACATATTCGATACCGAATAGCGCCTTTCATAAAAAAAAGGTCAAACTCGCTCCACCTGGACAGCGAACCTAAAGCTGTCTATAAAAATTATCCGTGAGCGTGAGTGATCAGCAGCGAATCAAGGCGAAGGAGCAGAAGTGACAAAGGCAACTGTTCAGCTCGAGGAGAGTTGGAAGAATCTTCTCGAAGGCGAATTCGACAAGTCCTATATGAAAGAACTTCGCGCATTCCTCAGACAGGAAATTGCTGCGGGCAAAACGATTTATCCTAAGGGCAGCGAATATTTTCAGGCCCTCAATTCGACTCCTTTCGATAAAGTGTCCGTCGTGATTCTTGGTCAGGATCCCTATCACGGTCCTGGTCAGGCACATGGACTTTGCTTTTCCGTACGCCCGGGCGTTCCGGTGCCGCCGTCTTTGCAGAACATATATAAAGAGCTCGAAGCCGATATCCCGGGATTTAAACGACCGGGTCATGGTTACCTTCAGCATTGGGCCAACCAGGGCGTGCTCCTTCTCAACAATGTCCTTACTGTTGAAGACGGTCAGGCCGGCTCGCATCACAAACGCGGTTGGGAAGACTTCACCAATGCCGTAGTGGATCATCTCAATCGGGAACGCAAAGATTTGGTCTTTATGCTCTGGGGTAGTCCAGCCCAGAAAAAAGGCGCCAACGTCGATGCGGATCGTCATCTCGTTTTAAAGGCACCTCATCCTTCGCCACTTTCCGCCCATCGCGGCTTTTTGGGATGTCATCATTTCTCAAAGGCCAATGCCTATCTCGTCGAGCATGGACGTAAGCCCATCGACTGGACTCTGCCTTCAATTTCCCAAGCTAGGACGGATTATGCAGACGAAGCCCGCGTATAAGAAAGAAAACCCCTTCATCAACATCGCGTTCAGTGTGGCGATTCCGGCATTCATCCTTTCCAAGATGAGTACCCCGGACAGACTAGGGCCGGTCAATGCGCTGATCGTAGCACTCGCTTTTCCCATTGGTTACGCGATCTACGACTTCTACAAAAAGAGAAAGTTGGGATTCATTCCAGCACTTGGTTTTGTCAGCACGCTATTGACTGGACTCTTCGCGCTCTACGAACTGCCTGTTCAGTGGATCGCGATAAAGGAAGCGTCTATTCCTTCTGTCATCGGCCTTGCCATCCTTCTATCATTAAAGACGAAGACCCCGCTCATCCAAGAGCTTCTCTATAATGAGAACGTTATCAATGTTGATCTGGTCGACTCCAAACTCGAAAGTGAAGAGCACAAGCGTCAATTCAAGATTCTTATGCGCAATGCTTCAATCGTTTTGTCGCTGTCTTTTCTACTCTCAGCGATCCTGAACTACGTTCTTGCGCACATCGTCTTGAAGTCACAGCCAGGAACGCCGGTCTTTAACGAAGAGCTTGGGCGCATGCACTATCTGAGCTGGCCGGTTATTGTCGTGCCGTCGACTTTGATACTCTTCTTTGCCCTCTGGCGACTCTTAAAAGGCCTCGAAAAACTCACAGGTCTTGCGCAGGACGAGATCCTTAACACGCAAGCAAAAAAATAGTTTTTTATCGAAGAAGTTCTGCTTGCTACTGCCTCCTCTTTCCCTTATTCAAGTCAGCCGATCACAGGCTGAAGGACGATCTCCTTCAGCCATGGCACATAGAAAGAGCGAAAAAGACTCACGCACTTCCTCCAAATTCTTTTATTCATATTTATAAAAATACCAATTCTCATTAGGTAGTTCAGCCGCTTAGAGATTCGTCTTTGAGAAACTTTTTTGTGGAAAAAATTCGTGAAGATTGAGGCGCGAAGTAAATTCAAATTATTTGATTGGGGATAACTTATTTTTAGAAGGGCCGCGAAGTCTTCAAGTACCTAAGCTGTTTTAATTTTCAGTCGAAAATCTAAATTTTATACAGCCGCTGCCACCATATTTAGCGGTTGACACTCCGAAGCCACACTATATATGCTGATTTTAGAAGGCGCGGCTTTCTCTTCAAACTCAACAGTTTCAACGACCAAAGCAGAGTCGCTGTTGTAAGAAAGCCCGGCAGTAAGCGTCTCCGGTGAAAGAAGTAGCCGAATAGGTTGACAGGTTGAGGTAGAGGCATTGTTCGACAGCGCAACACGCAATACAAACTGTTCTGAAAAGATTGAAGCGCAGATTACTTGGCGCAAGCGTGTGAGAGCTCAAACGATCCCAAACCCTTTCTCAGCCGCTAAGGGAGAGATTACTTAGCGATTTACCTTGAAGTTCTCTGCTTTTTATTTAGAATTCCATGCATTAGCAATAATACAAGCGATGTAGTTGAATCAGAGGGCCTTGAGTCCACCCGATCTGCGATGTAAATTTCAGATCCTCGGCAGCTGCATGGTTCAACACACAATTGCCTAAGAGTTTCGCCAACTAGTATTGGACACTTTTCCAATTCCGTTTGCGGAGTGAAGTTTCATTTTTTCATGTAGTAAGAAGCGAGGAATGCCCATGAGTCTTCACACCAGCAGCACACCTGATAACGACTTTGCTGTCGGCTCTAATGAAAAACGTCTCTTCGTTAAGAAGCGTAACGGGGATCGCATTCCTCTCAATTCTGAGAAGCTCCTCGAAGCCATCAGCTCTCTTAGCTATGGTCTACATGAAGTCACTCCTAAAACGATCCTGGACAAAGTTGTAAACGGACTCTACGACGGCGTCACAACCGAAGAGATCGACAATCTCGTCATACAACAAACAGCTATGATGATTTCGGATGAGCCGGAATATTCCAAACTCGCCGCTCGTCAGCTTCACCACTTCGTTCGTGACGAAGTAACCAAGCTTGGCGTGAACAGCTTTTCTGATTCTGTAAAATACGGCGTAAAAGTCGGCATTTTGTCGGAAGAAACTGGCCTCTTCGTCAGCACACACGCTAGCGCTTTGAACGATGCAATCGATCATCGCCGCTCGGAACTTTTCGAATACTTTGGTTTGCGTACAGTCTATGACCGCTACCTTTTGAAAGATCCTAAAGCGCGTCTCGTTTTCGAAGCGCCACAATATTTCTTCATGCGCGTAGCATGCGGTCTGTCTCAATCTGTTGAAGAAGCGATCGAGTTCTACGACCTGATCTCTTCTTTCTCTTATATGCCGAGTACACCGACGCTGTTTAACTCAGCGACGCGTCGTCCTCAGATGTCGTCTTGCTATCTCCTTGATTCTCCAGACGATAGTCTTGAGTCAATCTACGATCGTTACAAAGACATCGCACTTCTCTCGAAGTTTGCTGGCGGCATCGGATTTGCTTACCACCGTGTTCGCTCACGTGGCTCGCTCATCAAAGGTACCAATGGTAAGTCGAACGGTATCATTCCTTTCCTCAAAACTTTGGACTCGTCCGTTTCGGCCGTCAACCAAGGTGGAAAGCGCAAAGGCGCCGCTTGTATTTATCTTGAAACATGGCATGCAGACATTCTCGACTTTTTACAACTGCGTGAGAACACCGGTGACGAATCACGCCGTACTCACAACCTCAACTTGGCCAACTGGATCCCAGATCTCTTTATGAAGAGAGTGGAAGTGGATGGTCAGTGGTCACTTTTTGATCCATCGAAAGTTCCTCATCTGCCAGACCTCTTTGGTCAGGAATTTGAAGATGCTTATATTGCTGCTGAACGCGAAGGCATCGCTGAGACAACTTTCAGCGCTCGCGAACTTTACGGCGCTATGATGAAGTCTTTGGCTCAGACCGGTAACGGCTGGATGACTTTCAAAGACGCATCGAACCTTAAGTGTAACCAAACAGGCAAGAACCCGAAAAACGTGGTTCACCTTTCAAACCTCTGTACGGAAATCATCGAAGTGACTTCGACCGACGAGACAGCGGTTTGTAACCTGGGTTCGATCAACCTTGGCAACTATGTTGAAGGCAAAACATTCAACTACGAAAAACTTCGTGAAAACGCTCGTATCGCCGTGAAGTATCTCGATCGCGTGATCGACATCAACTTCTACCCGATCGGCACTGCTGGCGACTCGAACAGCCGCTGGCGTCCAGTTGGTCTTGGCCTTATGGGTCTTCAGGATGTCTTCTTCAAAATGCGCATCGCTTTTGATTCGAAAGAAGCGAAAGAGATTTCCGCGAAGATTCAAGAAGAGACTTACTTTGCTGCCCTCGAAGCATCCTGCGCTCTCGCTAAGAAGTTTGGTCCGCACCAATCTTTCCAAGAGACTCGCGCTGCTGACGGCAACCTTCAGTACGATCTCTGGAACATCGTTCCTGAGAACACGGACCGCTGGAACGCATTGAAAGCTGATATCAAAACCCACGGTCTCCGCAACTCGCTTCTTCTCGCGATTGCCCCGACCGCTACCATCGCCTCGATCTGCGGTGCCTATGAATGTATCGAGCCACAAGTCTCGAACCTCTTCAAACGCGAGACTCTGTCGGGTGAGTTCATCCAGGTGAACACTTACCTCGCTCGCGAACTGAAGGCGATGGGCCTCTGGAACGACAACGTCAAAAACCAGATCAAGGTTGCTGAAGGGTCGATTCAAACGGTTGAAGAGATTCCAGCTGAGATCCGAAACATCTACCGTACCGCTTGGGAACTTCCACAAAAAGTCCTGATCGATATGGCTGCTGATCGAGGCGCTTTCATCGACCAGAGTCAATCGCTGAACCTCTTCATCGAGAGCCCAACGATTGGCAAACTTTCTTCCATGTATAACTATGCTTGGAAAAAAGGCCTCAAAACCACTTATTACCTACGCTCGCGACCAGCGACCCGTATTAATAAGACAACGGTTTCGGTTCCAACAGTCACAGCTGTGATCGCCGATGCTGATGCAGTCGCCTGTTCCCTGGAAAATCCAGGATCTTGCGAAGCTTGTTCCTAAGTCTTTAACAACTAAATTTATCGCTGGTGTTGAATACGTTTTCACCAGCGGTTTTTTTTCGGAGAATTGCGATGCTTTTAGATCATGGAATGGATCTTACTCTGCGCCCGATGAAGTACCCAGCCTTCTACGAAATGTACAAATCGGCAATTAAGAACACTTGGACCGTTGAGGAAGTCGACTTCACAAATGACGTCGCTGACCTTCGTGACAAGCTGTCTCCAGCAGAGAGCCATTTGATCAAAAGACTCGTAGCGTTCTTTGCCACAGGTGATTCGATTGTATCGAACAACCTCGTGCTAAACCTCTATAAGCACATCAACTCTCCAGAAGCACGTATGTACCTCTCGCGTCAGCTCTACGAAGAAGCTGTACACGTTCAGTTCTACCTGACTCTGCTCGACACCTATTTGCCAAATGACGAAGAGCGCGTTGCAGCCTTCTCCGCGATCGAAAACATTCCTTCGATGGATCAGGTTCGCCGTGAAGAGCCAGAACTCTTTGATGACGACCTTCGTAAAGATATCGTTCGCATGATGGACGAAGCTGTTGAGTGCGAAATGAACTTCTCACGCGACGTATTGGGTCAGGGCATTGCCGGTCTCTCCGAAAAAGACATGCGCTCTTACCTTGAATATGTTGCTGATCAGCGACTCAGCACCCTTGGCATTCAGCCGGTTTATCATTCGAAAAACCCATTCTCCTTCATGGAACTGCAAGACGTTCAGGAGCTTACCAACTTCTTCGAACGCCGCGTCGTCGCCTACCAGATGGGTGTAACGGGTGAAGTCAGCTTCAACGAAGACTTCTAAGCTTTAGATATTTTAAGAAATGTATAAGGGAGTGGCTGTTGGCCGCTCCCTTTTGTATTCTAGGTGGACCGGAATTTAACGCCTAGCCTTTGGGATGGCCTATGTACACGCTTCTCTTCACAGCAGCCGTCCTCCTCCCAGGCCTTAAACCCGTCGCGAAATGCCCGCG
>SEDW01000876.1 GCA_004193325.1 Pseudomonadota bacterium
ACAGGTAACACCGCTCTGTGTGCGGCGGGAACAACCACATTAACCGCTTCGAGTTCAATTGCCAATGCAGTGTTTAATTGGTATAGCGATGCAGCTTTAACACAGCTTGCTGCCGCAAATACGGCTACTTTCACAACACCAACGATTAATGCCGTTACCAGATATTATGTAACCGTTAGCGGAACTGGTACATGTGCAAACACGGCAGGAAATGCAAAAGAGGTTGTCATCATCTTTAATCCAATTGCTGTAGCAAGTGATATTATTCTTACTGGAAATACAAATGTATGTGCCGGTGCACTAGTTACGCTAAGAGCACAAAGTACCACCGTAACTAATCCTATATTTATATGGTACGGTGATGCTGCTTTGACAACCATTGTTAATACAACGGATACTTACTCACCAACTATAAATGTTACAACTACCTTTTATGTTACGGTTAAAGGAAGTAACAGATGTGAAAATACAGCCGCAACTGCTAAATCAATAAGAGTTACTGTTAATCCATATGCTGTTGATTCGGATATTGCTTTGAATGGCATTACATCAATCTGTAGGGGAGCAAGTACCATTTTATCAGCTTCATCAACAACTGTTACCAATCCGGTATTTAAATGGTACACTGATGCTTCACTGGCAACCACACCAATTTATATCGGCACATCATTCAATACGGGTGCATTAAGTGCAAGCACCACTTATTATTTAACGGTTAGTGGTGATAATAAATGCGAAAATCTGCCAAATACAGCTAAAGCCATCACGGTAACAGTTAATGAATTTGCTACATCTGCAGATATCACTGTAGCCAGCACTCAGATTTGCTCTGGCTCTACTGCAATGTTAGTGGCATCGAGCTTAACAGTTACCCAGCCTGTATTTACCTGGTACAATGATCCATCTTTAACCAGCGTAGCATTTGTTGGTCCAATCTTCACTGTTAACAATTTAACAGCAACTACTACTTACTATGTTACAGTTAAAGGAAGCAATAGATGTGAAAATTCGGCTGCGGATGCAAAAGCCGTTGTAGTCACTGTTAATCCACTTGCTACGCCTACTGATATCATTGTAAACGGAGGAACAACTGCATGTGCGGGCGGTTCAGCTACTTTAACTGCAACTTCTCCAAGTGTTACCAATCCAGTATTTACCTGGTACAGTGATCCTGCTTTAACCAATATCACTTATGTAGGTAGTGTATTTACAACGCCAGCATTAAATGCCTCAGCAACTTATTACGTAACCGTTAAAGGCGACAATAAATGTGAAAATGCTGCAGGAAATGCTAGAGCCATAGTAATCACCGTTACACCAGTTGCAAATGCGACAGATGTTACTGCAAGTGATGCTTCAATTTGTGCGGGTTCACCAACATCTTTAGTTGCAGCTACAACAACAGTAACTAATCCAGTATTCACCTGGTATAGTGATGCAGCGTTAACATCGGTTGCTTTTGTAGGGGCAACCTTCAATACCCCAGTTTTAAGTGCAACAACGAGATACTATTTAACTGTTAAGGGTGATAATAAGTGTGAGAGCGCTGCTGCAACAGCCAAAGTTGTTACTGTTACGGTAAATGAAGTAGCTACGGCAGCTGATGTTACACTTTCAAGTCCAGTAGTAATTTGCGGCTCGGGTACAGCAACAATCAATGCCAGCTCAACCACCGTTACCAGTCCTGTATTTACCTGGTACAACGATGCTTCATTAACAAGTGTAGCTTTTGTGGGCCCGATATTTACAACGCCTGCTTT
>SEDW01000877.1 GCA_004193325.1 Pseudomonadota bacterium
CAAACCGACATCAATCTGCCGTTCCTTACAGCAGATCAAAGCGGTCCAAAACACTTGAACGTGAGTCTGACTCGCGCCAAGTTTGAGCAAATGATCGGTGACATCGTTGAAAAAACTCTGGCTCCTTGCCGTCAGGTTATCAAGGATGCAGGCCTTTCTGTAGACGAGATTCAGGAAGTTCTCCTGGTCGGTGGATCAACTCGTATCCCACTCGTTCAGCAGAAGGTTAAAGAGTTCTTTAAACGCGAACCAAACCGTACTGTGAACCCGGACGAAGTTGTTGCGATCGGTGCAGCAGTTCAAGGTGGTGTTCTCGCCGGTGACGTGAAAGACGTTCTTCTCCTCGATGTAACTCCTTTGACTCTCGGTATCGAGACTCTTGGTGGCGTTATGACGAAGTTGATCGAACGCAATACAACGATCCCTACGAAGAAGAGCCAAGTGTTCTCAACTGCTGCTGACAGCCAGACTTCAGTTGAAATCAACGTTCTTCAGGGTGAGCGTGAAATGGCCACTGACAACCGTCAGCTCGCTCGCTTCACACTCACAGATATTCCTTCAGCTCCACGCGGTGTGCCGCAAGTTGAAGTGACTTTCGACATCGATGCCAACGGTATCCTTTCGGTTGCCGCCAAAGATCTCGGTACTGGTAAAGAGCAAAAACTTCGTGTTGAAGCCGCTACTAAGATCGATGAGAAAGACATCGACCGTATGGTTAAAGAAGCCGAAGCCAACAAAGACGCTGACAAAGCGCGTCGTGAGTCGGTTGAAGCCAAGAACCAACTCGATGGTTTGATCTTCTCCACTGAGAAGTCTTTGAAAGACGCTGGCGATAAGATTCCAGCTGACGTTAAGTCTGAAGTTGAATCAGCTTTGACTGCAGCGAAAGCCAAACTCGACAGCACAGATGTTAAAGAGTTGACTGCTGCCAAAGAAAACCTCGAAGCGAAGTCGCACAAACTTGCTGAGGTTCTCTACAAGCAAGCAGGAGCTGACCAGGCGCCAGGCGCAGGAGATGCGGGAGCAGGCGGAAGCCGTCCAGCCCACGATCCAAACGTCGTCGACGCTGAATTCGAAGATCAGAAATAAGTTTTGAATCGATAGTTTTAAAGCGAAAGCCATCCTCTCTTAGAGGGTGGCTTTTAATTTTTGTAGGGCATTCCAGGCGGTGACTTTGAGCTGAGGGTCTATGAGCATGGCACCTGGATGGGAGATGACGAGAAGGGTTTGGTGAATGCGGGCCTGCACCAGTGGGTAAGCGTCCTCGCCCATGAGCACCACGGCCTTGGCATCGGCCTCGGCGAAGAGTTTTTGTGCGGGTTCACCGGCGGCAATGGCAAATTCAGAGGGCTCAAGCTTTAGAGCCGCCCCGATGCGTGACACCATTTCATGTTCACTGTTGCTCAGAGGAGCAAGGGAGATGAAGAGCACTTTATACTGAGCACGATCTGCCGGAAGTGTCGGAATCGGAGCCGGAGTCGGAGCAGCCACTTCCTCTTGCACGGATTCTACTGGAGGCGCGACTATATCCGGAACTCTCTCAGGGGAATCAACTGGGCCCGGCGCAGAAGAAGGCACGAGCACGGTCTGCCCTCGTTCTTTCATCCAAAGTAGATAATTGATTAGTTGCTGTTCGCTCATGTCGTCCCCCGATGCCGGAGAGCATAGTTGAGGGAAATCGAGCTGAAAAGGGAAAGATTAAGAAGCTGATTTCACTTTGTTTTTCAAGGCCCTGCGAGCATGGAGCTGCTCCTC
>SEDW01000878.1 GCA_004193325.1 Pseudomonadota bacterium
GAAATACGACTATGAGCAAGGCGCAGCAAAACGCAATAAGCCCGACCCGCAGCGAAGATTATGCAGAATGGTACCAACAGGTCATCAAAGCAGCTGACATGGCTGAGAACTCTTCGGTTCGTGGCTGTATGGTTATCAAGCCTTGGGGCTATGCAATCTGGGAGAACATGCAAAAGGTTCTCGATGGCAAATTCAAGGAAACCGGGCATGAAAATGCTTATTTCCCTTTGTTTATCCCATTGAGCCTGATGGAAAAAGAAGCGCAACACGTCGAAGGCTTTGCCAAAGAATGTGCTGTCGTCACTCACCATCGCCTCGAAGCAGGCCCGAACGGAACTCTCGTTCCTGCGGGCAAGCTCGATGAACCCCTTGTTGTCCGTCCGACTTCAGAGATGATTATCGGACTATCCTATGCGAAGTGGGTTCAGTCTTATCGCGACTTGCCAATTCTCATAAACCAATGGGCCAACGTTGTCCGCTGGGAAATGAGAACGCGCATGTTCCTTCGCACCACCGAATTCCTCTGGCAGGAAGGTCACACCGTTCATGCCACCTCGGAAGAAGCGGTCGAAGAAACCCTGAAAATGCTCGACGTTTACGAAGACTTCGCCAAGAACTACCTCGCGATGCCTGTCATCAAAGGTGAGAAGGCGGATCACGAGCGTTTCCCGGGTGCAGATGACACTTACACTATCGAAGCGATGATGCAGGACCGTAAGGCTCTCCAAGCGGGAACCTCGCATTTCCTTGGTCAAAACTTCTCAAAAGCAATGAACATCAAATTCCAAAACGAGAAGGGCGATGACGTTCACGCCTGGACTACGTCTTGGGGCGTGTCGACCCGTATGGTCGGCGGTTTGATCATGACTCACTCGGACGACGACGGCTTGGTCTTGCCACCACGCATCGCGCCGAAGCATGTTGTGATCATGCCGATCTTTAAGACTGACGAAGAAAAAGCAGCGGTCATGGAATATTGCAAATCCCTTGAAAAAGAGATTGCAGCCACGTGGTTTGCCGAAGAAAAAATTCGTGTCTTCATCGACTCCCGCGATCTTCGCGGTGGTGAGAAGGCTTGGCAGCACATCAAAAAAGGTGTGCCGGTTCGCGTTGAAGTCGGTCCTCGCGATATGGCTTCGGGCTCGGTATTCGTAGGCCTTCGTACTCTCGGTCCTAAAGAGAAAAAAGGTGTGTCGCGGGCGGAATTCGTGGCAAACCTGCCGCAAACTCTCGCCGATATGCAGCAGTCTCTCTACGACAAAGCTTTGGCTTTCCGTAACGAGCATACGAAAAAGATCGACAGTCTGGACGAACTCAAAGCGTATTTCACATCCAAAAGCAAAGACGAGAATAAGCAGGAGGCCCACGGCGGCTTCGCTCTTTGTCACGTTGTTGAAGATGCTGAGACCGAAAAGCTCTTGAAAGAAATGAAGATCACGCACCGCTGTATTCCACTCGAAGGCGAGGTGGAAGATGGCACATGCATCTTTACCGGCAAGCCGAGTAAGAAGCGTGCGATCCTCGCGAAGTCTTACTAGTCTTAAAGAAATTAGCGTTTAAATTAAGCCCCTGCCTTGAAGCGGGGGCTTTTCCATTCGCACCGTGCATTGCACCGATAACTTCCGCCAAAATCTGCTAGACTCAGCCTCGTGACAAAACCCAAGAGGTGACCTATCCCCAGCTACGACGTAGAATGCAGAGCCTGCGGCTTTGAAGACCTTGTTATCATGAAGATCTCTGAGACGAGCGAATGGG
>SEDW01000879.1 GCA_004193325.1 Pseudomonadota bacterium
GGGCTAAGAGAATCCCTCAAACAACCAAACGAGGAGACGAGTATGTTGACAGTAAGACGTTCGGAAGAAAGAGGCTTGGCAAATCACGGTTGGTTGAAATCTCGCCACACCTTTTCGTTCGCTGAGTATCATGATCCTAAACATATGCACTTTGGTCCGCTCCGAGTGATCAACGAAGATAGAATCGACGGCGGTACAGGCTTTGGCACTCATCCGCACCGTGACATGGAAATCATTTCCTATGTTCTTGATGGGGCTTTAAGTCATCAGGATTCGATGGGCAATAAAACGGTGATCCTACCAGGCGAAGTGCAACGCATGAGCGCAGGAACTGGGATCATGCACTCGGAAAAGAATGAAAATGGCGACAAGGGAACCCATTTTCTACAAATCTGGGTTATGCCTGATCAAAACGGTTTGAAGCCAAGTTACGGCCAAAAATCTTTCACTGCCGAGCTTGAGTCCCAGGATATGGTCTTGGTCCTCTCGAAAACGGGCCGTGATGGTTCGATCGTCATCAACCAGGATTCGGATATTTATCTGTCTCGCCTGAAAGATGCTCAGGAAGTGAGTTTCGATGCGAACCCGAAACGAGGTATTTGGGTACAGGTGATTCGCGGTGCCCTGACTGTCCTGGGCCAAGAACTCAAAACCGGTGATGCCATTGCCATCACCGACGAGAAAGCTTTGAAGATCAAAGCTGAGGGAGATTCAGAATTTCTGCTCTTTGATCTTCCGCAAGATTAATGGATTCATCGTTCATTCAACGGGGCTGGCGCTTTGCCGGCCCTTTGTTCGTTTGCAGGCTCGGGCCTGGCGTGTAGAATGGGAAGTCTAATCTTGAGAAGAAGGACTTTCCATGGCAGCCCCCAAACCAAAAGTGGATATCCCTTTCACTTCCTATCAAAAATTTGTCTTGGCAATCCTTGCCTTTCTTCAATTCACGATCATTCTCGACTTCATGATTTTGTCACCGCTCGGCGCAATTCTTTTGCCGGCGTTGAATATTACTCCGTCGCAGTTTGGTCTCGTTGTGTCGGCCTATGCTTTTAGCGCTGGAGCTTCGGGTCTACTCGCTGCGGGCTTTGCCGATCGATTTGATCGCAAGAAGCTCTTGCTCTTCTTCTACGTCGGCTTCGTGGTCGGAACGCTTTTGTGCGGTATCGCACCTAACTTTGAATTTCTTCTCGGCGCCCGAATCGTCACAGGTCTCTTCGGTGGCGTTATCGGATCCATAGTTTTTGCGATCACAACCGATCTCTTTGCTTTCGAAGTTCGTGGCAAAGTCATGGGTATTCTTCAAACGGCTTTTGCTGCCAGTCAGATTCTGGGCGTTCCTCTCGGGCTTTTCCTCGCGAATAAATGGGGCTGGCATTCCCCTTTTCTCCTCATCGTCGGAGTGAGTGCTGCAGCTGGTGTTTTGGGGGTGACGCTCGATCAACTGCCTTACGTCTACATCGCCACCGGTATCTCATCGATCGTCATGGGTCCAATCATCGGTCGACTGAGCGATAGGATTGGCAAGTTTCCAATGTTCCTCGTCGGCTGCGCGATCGCTATCATTTCCGTCATCGTCTACACACGCATGCCGATCATTGGTCTCTATGCGGTGATGATTGTCAGCATGATCATGTTCGTCGGGATCTCGGCGCGTATGATTTCTTCGTCGGCCTTGATGTCGGCTTTGCCGGATGCGGCTGATCGTGGATCGTACATGTCGGTGAGTTCGTCCGTGCAGCAGATATCAGGCGGTATTGCGGCGGCGCTGGCGGGTTTGATCATCGTGCAGAATCCAGATGGATCCCTGGGACGAATGGATATTCTCGGGGATGTGATTGTGGGTTCGACCGTAGTCACTGCGATCATGATGACTTTCATTTATCGCTTTTTGAAGAAGCGTGATGAAGGCCTCAAACAAAAAGAGGAGCCCCTGGAGGCCCCTCAGATCGTGGATGCTTAATTTTAATTAGTTAGCAGAGAAAGCAGTCGAAGGCACGATAACGAACTTGTCGCTGCCTGGCACTTTCCAGAAAAGTTGTAGAGCGATGTGGGTCCGTGGGCCTTGGTACCAGTCAAGCTTGATGTCGTGCTTGCCTTGGGTATAGGTCGCTGGCAGGCTTTCTTTGCTGGTGGCACTGTGGGTACCATCGTTGTCGACAACTTTTGCGCTGTCGATATAGACAATGGAACCATCATCCGAATAGGTTTTGAATACGTAGACGCCAGCTGACGGCAAGATGATCTTCGCCTTTGAACTCAGGGCAAACCATTCCTGAAGCTCTGGTGCACCAGGGAAACCCAATTCCCAAGATTGCAGCGGAATATCAAACTTATCCAGACAAACAGTGTCAGACTTTGTCATTTTCGAGAAGTCTGGGAGCTTTGCGGTTCCAGATGCCAAGCTGAAAACATCAGCTGTGATTGGAAACTGAATATTGCCCTTGGTACAACCGACGAAGATAACTTCTTCTGGGTTGACGATCAGAGGCTGCTTATCTGTGATTGTTTGATCGTTGGCAAGAGTTGCCACGATTTTGATATCAAGCTTAGCTGTTATATTAGCAGGGCTAGTATAAAGGCCTTTGGCGTCGATACTACCAATGTTCGTGCCAGCGGGAGCCGAACTCTCGAGCGACCAGAGAATGACCGAATCGGAAGGCTTGGAAAGGACCGCGAGGGCCTGAAGCTTTTTGCCACCTTCGCGAATGTCATTACTTGGAAGTCTTACTTTAAGCGTTAACTCTATGGCTTTTTCCACTACTTGATCTTCAGCGGCGATCGCAACGGATTCTTCTACTGGATTTGCGCCGGCGGCTGCTTCAGCTGGAGCTGAGGCTTCTGGAGATTCAGGCTTTGCAGCAACGGC
>SEDW01000880.1 GCA_004193325.1 Pseudomonadota bacterium
GCTAATTTCATTCCCAGTGGTATTCCGGTCAACTCTATGGCCAAGCTCAACTTCATAGGCGCCTTTGTCATAACAGGCATCTTCTTCATGATCTTTGTGAGGACGACGAATAGACATCGCCTCGCCTCGATCAAGTCAGCGGAAGACGCTGCTGCTTCCACTTTAAAAATGCTTCGAGTCAAAACCGAAAGTGAACGCAAGCTCAAGATGATCGTCGAATCGATGCAAGAGGGTCTTGTCATCATCGGCAGCGCTGGCCAGGTGCTGGAAGTAAATAAAGTCGCTCGGGAGATGGGCGGGGAGGTTGAAGTAGGATCAAAGAGTTACGAGCTCGATGATTATGTTCAAAAGTTCTTCTGGCCCGATGGTCGGGAAATGCTTCCCCAGGATTTGCCAGCTGTCCAGGTCCTTATGAATGGTCAAGCAATTTCTGGGCAAGTTGTCGCCTTCGATCAGCGCAATGGGGACCGTCGATGGATGCGCGTGAGTGCAGCGCTTTTCTATGACAGCAGTGAATCGGATCAACCTGAGCGTATGGTTCTATCAACGTTTACTGATATTACGGATTTGGTTCTGGCCCAAAAGGAGCTTGAAGAATTTTTTAGCCTGACTTCAGATTTTATGGCTGTAGCTGATATTACACATCACTTTAAACGGGTAAATCCCAGCCTCATTCGCAGTCTCGGCTACGATCAAAGTTTTTACCGCGAGAATTTAACTTTGAGCATAGTCCATCCGGATGATGTGAATCTCGTCGATGAGGCCATCAACAAAATCAAGATGGGCCATGACAATCAGGTTTTCGAAATTAGAATGCTCACAAAATCTGGCGATCATCGACTGGTTTCCTGGGCCGTTAACGGCAATCCGGAAACCAGCACGATTTTTGCCACCGGACGCGATATAACGAGTGAACGAGAAATCCAGGACCGAGCGCGCAAGATCAACGAGGAAAATCAGGCTTTGGCGACTCTTCTTGAAGAGACACAGCGAGTCGCGAAGATCGGCAGCTGGTTTCTTGACTTGAAGACCAATGTCAACACATGGTCTTCGCAGATGTTTGCAATATTTGGGCTTGAAAGCTCAGATCGTGTGCCGGACATCGAGGCTTATCAGGCCTTCATTCACCCCGAAGACCTAAGCCGCTGGCAGAGCGATTTGCAACTCTATATGTCGGATGACCTTGTCCATAAGCTTCGGTATCGCTGCATCCTCAAAGATAAGCTGACCTGGGTTGAATGCATCGCTCAAGGGCATCGTGGTGTGGACGGCAGTATCGAGACCGTCTCAGGTACAGTCCAGGACATCACGGAGCAGGTGGAAACGGATCAAAAACATGCTTTCGTTCTAGACGCTCTTGGGATTGGAATATGGGAACACAACTTCGAGACTAAATCTGTTCAGTGGGACAGTCGCATGTACGAGATGTATGGTATCAAGGCCGAAGATTTTAAAGATGCATCAGACGCCTGGTCACATGTGTTGACTGAGGAAACCCAGCAGATCGTTATCAAATCCTTCGAAGCTGCAATCTACGAGAATAAAGAGATCGACATTACGTTCGAAGCCCGGCTTCGCAGCGGCGAGACCAGATACATGTGGAGTCGCGGCACAGTGGTTCGTGACGGTCACGGCGTTCCGAAACGAATGATGGGTATCAATTGGGATAAGAGCAAGGAAGTGGAACTCGAAAAATCACTTCTCATCGAGCGGGCGAAGATGATCAATTCCTCGAAGATGGCGACCTTGGG
>SEDW01000881.1 GCA_004193325.1 Pseudomonadota bacterium
GCACAAACTTCGCTGTGATGTCGATGGCGCTGTAGGTCGAGAGGTTATCGATGCTCTCGTCTTTTTGCCCGTAACGCTTACGCAGGTAGCGCCCTAAAATATAGGCCAAAATCTCATTGCCCCAGAGTGCGGCCTGGAAGAACATCGTCACGACCAGGAACTTATAGAGTAGTCCCATCGCTCGGGGATCAAGTCCCATGACCGAGGCGGTAATGTATAAGCTGACGACAAAGAGAAAGAGTCCGTGAGTTTTATCGATCATCCGGCCGACTATATCGTCCCAATGAGTCGACGTTCTCATAGCAACGCGCGTGATTTTCTTACCAAATTTCTTTTTTAGAAAACTAAGCGCGGTCCAGAGCAAAAACGTGACACCGATCAGAATGCCCCATTCAAATAAATTCACTCCAAGATAGTCAGAACCTTGTAAAAGGCCTTTAGCATCATCAATCCACGGCATGTCTCTCTCCCCTCACAGATCGTTAGCTACCTAAAGTATTAATAAAAACAAGCATCTCATGACAAGATGCAATTCGCACGACTATTGACGAAGCTATGCATTTTACAGTGTCTTAGAAGGATATTTCTTAATTTGTAACGATCTCCGGTTTTTTGTTCGCTATAGTTTCCAGAGGCTTGCTTAAAAAGTTTGCTCCTCTATTTTTGCAGTCCCAAAGACAAATGCGGGAAACTCGCAATTACAAGGGGTTCGCCTCAGCCTAGTCGCTGGAGGCGAGTCGATATCTGCGGAAAGATAGTAGCAGATGCAAAGCGTACATTCGTGTCTCTCCCATTTCTCATACCGCCTTAAGTTGAACAAATACCAGGACAACCAAGCGCTGCAATGGTTTGATTGAGAACTTTTGCTTTGACCGCTCACGCTTAGATTGCTATGCATCACATCTAGAGAGATCAGATCCTGTCGCCCAACGCTCGAAGACGATCTCTCCATAGGGGAAAAATTAGATGACTCGTCGCACTGTCGCTTTCAAGGCCGCTATCGGTCTTTCCATGATTTCGTCTCCAGCCTTTGCAAACGTCTTCGACAGTTACGGTCAGAGCGCAGGCACGATTGCTATTGGTAACGCTACGACAGCTGGTGGCACCACCGCTTTCGCCGCCTATACCAACCCGGCACTCCTACCGACTGCAAAGCGAAATGAAATCAGCGCCCAGGCGATCATGACTCGCTTCGATCTGCAAGATCTCCCCGAAGCCGCCAACAGCCCACTGCCTAGCGACAAGGATCGTGCATCGAATGCGGACGACCTTCAAGGCAACAGCGTCGGAATGAACTTCATTCTTGCGAAGGGCCTCCACCTTGGCGTTGCAGCGTACATGCCTCAAGGTAGCTTTGGCCGCATCAAAGGCGTGTCATCTTATCAAAGCACCTATCTTCGCTACAGCGAAAATCAAGGCAAGCCTTCCATCTACACGGCTCTTGGCTACCAATTGCCCGGCGGCTTTTCAGTCGGTCTCGGCGCTTATTATTCGCTTCGCGCGAAAGGCGTTTTGCAAATTGCTTTGACAAACACTGAGAGCGAAGGCCGTGTTGATCTCAATATGGAACCTGTCGTCGCTCCTTACGGTGGCCTTGCCTGGGCTAACGAGAAGATGACCGTTGGCGTCACTTATCGCGAAGCTCAAAAAACAGATTCTAAAATCGATTCGGGTTTCTCGTTGACCAACGAAGACTTTAGTCTTCCCTTCAACGCTAACACGAGTCTTGTGCCATTCTACGATCCGGCAAT
>SEDW01000115.1 GCA_004193325.1 Pseudomonadota bacterium
GTGGCTAGGACTGGGCAAAAAAGAGACCGGCCGGGCGCCAGTCTCTATCTTAGTCGTGGATTTGATTAGAAGTTTCGGCTGGGGAAGCGGGCCGGATCGCGCTCGCTGAGCATGCTGTAAACGGCCTCAAAAACGTCTTCCGAGCTCGGTTTTGTGAAGTAGTCGCCATCGGATCCATAAGGACTGCGATGTGGCTTTGCCGTAAGAGTTCGCGGCTGAGCATCGAGGAAGTCGTAAGCCCCCTGACCTTCGAGCACCTGCTGGAGCATATACGAGCTCGCACCACCAGGAACGTCCTCGTCGAGGAAGAGGACGGCGTTGGTCTTCTGGATCGACTGGGAAATCATGGCGTTCGTATCAAAGGGCAGGAGCGTCTGCACATCGATGAGTTCGACGGAAACGCCGATCTTAGAGAGGAGAGCAATACCTTCGCGAGCGACAGCAACACAGGCGCCGTAGGTAACGAGCGTCAGATCATTGCCCTCACTGAGAACCTCCGGCACACCAAGGGGAATGCGGAATTCTGCGAGGTTCGATGGCATTTCCTCTTTCACGCGATAGCCGTTCAAGACTTCGACGACGAGCGCCGGATCATCGCTGGCTAGCAGAGTGTTGTACATACCCGCCGCCTGCAGCATGTTGCGAGGCACACAGACGTGAATACCGCGCAAACCATGAACAATCATGCCCATCGGTGAACCCGAGTGCCAAACGCCTTCAAGGCGGTGACCTTTGGTCCGAACGATAACGGGAGCGATCTGGCCACCGGCTGTGCGGTAGTGGAGTGAGGCGAGATCGTCTGACATCAATTGAAAGGCATAGAGAAGATAGTCGAGATATTGAATGTCGACGATAGGACGAAGGCCGCGAAGCGCGGCGCCAAGGCCTTGACCGAAGATGGTTGCTTCGCGAATACCAGTGTCGCTGACACGCATGCTGCCGTGTTTTTCGTTGAGGCCTTCGAACTCGAGATTTACGCCACCGAGTTGACCAATGTCTTCACCAACGATGAAGAGCCTTGGATCATTGGAGAGATGCAGATCGAAACAGCTTTGAATGATCATACGGCCATCGACGAGTTCCTTCTCACCATCAAAACGTGCCGCGACGGCTTCCTGACCAAGGGCAGAACGCTCGCCTTCGGGCATGAGGCAGCTGTTGTAGCGCTGAGCGTTTTCAGCCTTATAAAGAGCTACAAAATTCTGAATAGCGGATTCGGCTGAGCCTGGCTCGAGCTGATAAAGGATGCGGCGTGCGCTCTGCAGGATACCTTTGCGGCTCACTGTCTGCAGGCGTTTAAGTTTTGGCAGCTCGCTCGCAATGAGTTCGCTTTCGCCAGCAAATTCTTCATAGATCGCGACGAGTTTTTCTTTCTCCTCGAGCATCGGCGTTTGGAATTGTTCCCAGGCTTCATTTCTTTGACGAAGAACTTCGGCGCGGGCTTCCTCATCGATTTTGTCGAGGGCATCCGCCTTGGCAAAGCCTTCGGCAATGATCCACTCGCGCGTCTTGAGCAGGCAATCAATAGAGGATTCGTAGGTCAGACGATCTTTGGATTTATAACGCTCATGGCTACCCGAGGTGGAGTGGCCCTGAGGCTGCGAGAGTTCCACGACGTGAACGAGAGCGGGAATATGATGCGCTCTAGCGTTTGCCGCAGCTTGACGATAGGCGTGGAGGAGCTCGGGATAGTTCCATCCGCGAACGGTGTAGATGTGAAAGCCGTTCGTGTCTTTTTCACGAGCAAAGCCGGCGCAGACTTTCGAAATCGATTCCTTGGTCGTCTGATATTTATTGGGAACAGAAATTCCGTAACCATCATCCCAGACCGACATCACCATCGGCACATCGAGAACGCCGGCCGCATTGAGGGTTTCCCAGAAGATGCCTTCCGAAGTACTTGCGTTGCCGATCGTACCGAAGGCGATTTCCCGGCCCGCCTTGGAGAATTTCTTTTCGACATCGCTGTCCGGGAAGGCGCGGTAATATTTGGAAGCATAGGCAAGCCCAAGAAGGCGGGCCATTTGTGCAGCTGTTGGCGAAGCGTCGGCGCTGGTGTTGACCATCTCGAGCTGATTCTTCCAGCTGCCATCATCGTTGAGAGAACGGGTGGCAAAGTGCGAGTTCATCTGGCGGCCGCCGGAAGCGGGCTCATTTTCCAGCGAAGTATCCGCGTAGAGTTGCGCAAAAAATTCTCTGACAGAGAGTGCGCCAATGGCCATCATCAAAGTCTGATCGCGATAGTAACCGGAGCGCCAATCACCCTTCTCGAAGACCTTGGCGAGAGCGATCTGAGCCATTTCCTTGCCGTCGCCGAAGATGCCGAATTTGGCTTTGCCTGACAAAACCTCTTTGCGGCCCAGAAGACTCATTTCGCGGCTGATCGAGGCTATTTTATAGTCTTCCAGCACGACTTTGGGGTCGAGTTCCGGAGATGGTTTGATATTTTTCATTGAGCGCTCCGCTGTGTTCTTTCGAGATCCAATTTTCTACCACAAAAACGAAGAGGGAGTCCATCGACTCCCCCTCAGGAAATTCAGTGACGCAATTGAACAACCGTCACGCCATCGCCACCTTCTTCGGGCTCACCCGGGCGGAAGTCGAGAGCGTAAGGCGCATCCTTCGCCAAGGCGCGACGCAGTGAGCGTTTGAGGACATCGGTCCCGTGACCGTGGATCAGAATGACAAAGCTCTCGCCTCGGAGTACGGCCTTATCAATAAAGCTCCAGGTTCGATCTAGCGCAGTGTCAGCATCCATGCCGCGAAGGTCGAGACTGTTCGTCAAGGTTGGGATCGTGAACGCCACCTCTTTCCCAGCCTGGGGACTGACAGTCACGCTACGGCCTTTCGGTTTTGCCGCTTCCGGCTTCTCATCGCCCAGGATACGAAGATCCGAGAGTTGCGGTTTAATCTTCAGAAGACCGGCTTTGACTTCGATCTGCTCGCCGGAGACTTTTGAAACGACTGCCGCCTTGCTCATTGAGACGATGTAGACTTTGCTGCCCTCTTTGAGGTCGGCTAGGTTCGCCGGCTGTCCAGGAAGTTTATCGATGCTGTAGAACTCGCGTTCGACATCGAGGAGACTGCCTTGTACGGCCCGCGATTTGTCATCGAGGCGACCTTGATTATTGCGCAGCATCTCTCTGAGTTGATCGGGAGAGGCCGGCGCTTTCTTTTGTTCTTTCAAAAGATCTTTGAACTCTTCGAGCATGCCTTCGTATTCAGCCTTCATGCTATCGATCTGGTCCTGATAACGGGCTTTGATCTTGGCCGAAGTATCCTGTTTCGAAGAGGCAAGTGCAGCGCGCTCTTGTTCCCAGCGGTGCTTCTGGCTCTCCATATCGAGTTTGAGCTGCATGTAGCGGGTCTTCTCCTGCTCGGCTTCTTCGCGAAGAGCCATCCAGCTGTCGAGGATCTGTTCCATGTTGCTCGACGAACGGCCGCGGAGATCCTTGGCACGTTCAATCACGTGTTTCGGCAGACCGATCTGTTCAGCGACTTCGATACCATAGCTCTGGCCTGGAATATCGAGGACAAGGCGATAGGTCGGCTGGAGATTCTTTGTGGAGAATTCCATCGAACCGTTTCTAAACCGTTTGTCGTTAAGCGCGAGACTCTTCAAATTGTCAAAGTGGGTCGTGACAATCGCCATCGCCTTGCGATTGGCCAATTCTTCGAGAACGGCCTGACCGATCGCGCTACCAGTGTGCGGTTCGGTACCGACTGCCAGTTCATCGAGAAGAATCAGATCGTTCGGGCCGGCCTGCTGAAGAACAGGTTTGAGACCCATCAAATGGCCTGAGAACGTCGACAGGTTCGCCGAGAGATTTTGGGCGTCACCGATTTCGACAAAGATATGATCGAAGAGATACACTTCAGATTGCGGCTCAAGCGGCAGAAGGAGTCGGGCTTTGACCATGAGGTGGATGAGGCCCACGGTTTTGAGCACAACGGTTTTACCACCGGCGTTTGGTCCCGAGACGATGAGCGAGAGCTGGCCGTCTTCAAGGCCGACGTCGTTGGCGACCGTCTTGAAGCCCTGACGCATCTCCAGCAAGGGATGGCGCGCGCGATAGAAGGCAAGGCCTGGATCATTTCTGATCGTGGCAATTCCGGCATCGAGTCTGACGGCAAGGCCTGCTTCCGCACACAAGATGTCCAGTTCCACAAGCTGCTTATAGTTGTTATCAATAGTGTCGAGCTCAGCTGCGATGAGCGAACTGAGTTCTTTGAAGATGCGAAGGATCTCGAGCTTCTCAGAGCTTTCGAGTTCGAGCAGGGCATCGTTCATCGGCCGAACTTCGGCCAGTTCCATATAGAGGGTCTGTCCCGAAGCTGAGGTATCATAGATCGAGCCTTTGACCCGGCCACGACCATCGACACGCATCGGGACCACATAGCGGTCCGAGCGGATTGTGAAGATCTTGTCCTGAACGTAGGCTTCAACGTCCTGATCGCTCAGGAGCTGTTTGATCGTCGATTCAATTTTTCTGCGCATCGACAGCTTTTGCTGACGGATACGGGTTAGTTCCGGCGATGCATCATCAAGCAGCTCGCCAGCGGGAGAAATGGTTTTCTCGATCGTACGGGCCAGCTTCGGCAAGGGGAGGATCAGGCGGTAGAATTTCCCAAGCGTTTTGCAGCGATCCTGTTTGTCGGCTGCAAACTGATGTACGTTACGCACCATTTGCAGGAGGGTATAGACGCTCCAGATCGCTTCGCCTTCGAGGATCTGGCCGAGGGAAACGGCGCGAAAGGTTAAATGCATCTCAGGCAGTTCGCCAATCGGCGGACGGTAGCCCGAACGGATGAGATCGCGAAGCGGGATCACATCCTGCCAGCGGAGCTCGATGTCGAGCTTGTCAAAGTTCGGCTTAAGAATGAGGCAACTATGGTGACCTTCAACTGTATTCGCTTCAGCCGCGAGAGCTTCGCAGAGCTGGGACCATTGAAGTTTTTCTAACGTAAGCTCGTTTATCATTCCGTGGATTCCTTCGAAGGATCGGCAAAGGCCGCTGGAGTCTTCCAGTAAGGCTTTTCTTTATAATAGTTTTCTTATTTTTTTGAGAGTGAATATAATAGTTTTCGATATCAAATTGACTCATATAACCAGGCTCTGTGAGGTTCCATGCACAGGTTCGACTTTATTGCCATGCTGCTGAGTCCGGTGAGCTGGTTCGTTTTCGCGTTTGGCGCCCTTTTTGGGAGCTTTTTTAACGTATGCATATATCGCATACCGAGAGAGATTTTTTGGAAAAAGAGTCGTTCGCACTGTCCGGCCTGTGACGCGCCTATACCGTCATGGCATAACGTGCCTATCCTATCGTGGCTTTTCCTTCGTGGAAAGGCGGCCTGCTGCGGCACTCGGATCTCGGTTCAGTATCCACTCGTCGAGTTGGGAACAGCTGTACTCTGGGTAATCATTTATTGGTCCTTTCCTTTCTTTGCTGGGAGCGATGGGTCGATCGTTTTCGATTCGGCGGAACTCCTGCGCTTCGCCCATGCTCTGATCTTTGCCAGCGTTTTGTTGATCTGCTCAGTCATCGACCTCGAACATCAGATCATTCCCGACGTTCTAAGTCTGCCAATGATCGCGCTGGCCCCTGTCGTGGCGCTCTTTCACCCCGAACTCGATATGAAGAGCTGTCTCATCGGAATCTTTCTCGGCGGCGGGCTCTTCTATGCCGTGGCCTGGATCTACTTCCTCGTGCGCAAGGAATATGGGCTCGGTCTCGGCGATGTCAAGCTCCTCGCGGCAATTGGTGGGTGGCTCGGCTACCAGGCTGTGCTCACCACGATCTTCTGGGCTTCGATGCTCGGCTCCATTATTGGGATCTCTGCGATTTTGATCAGTCGCAAGAAGAAGGATTTAAAGTTAAAATTACCCTTTGGGCCATTTTTGTCCCTGGCGGCTATCGTGCTGTTGCTCTTTGGGCGTTATCTCTCGGATTACGTCATCACCTTCTAAAGCGGAGCGATGTTTATGCATATCAAGCCTAAGCCAACCCCAACTTTGAAGGCCCGTCCGGGCACTACCGAAGAGATCTTTGCCAAGACTCTTGCCGGTGCGGAAGCCCTTTGGCGCGAAACACACGTCGAGAGTCTGATCGAAAGAACCCTTCAGCTCTTCTCCAAAAACTTCTCTATCAGCTCGATGGCACTTCTTCGGCAGAACCGTGATCGCAAAAAGATCACAATACCGATCTCAGGCTTCGACACGCCCTCATACTTCGATGATTCGAGACAAAAGATAATCATGGGGCGCCTGAATCAGTTTCAGGCCAACGCCAGTGATTATGCAGAAGGCATCAACAGTCTGCAGATCGAAGGTCGAAATATTAACTTCGCCATGTTGGGTGACAATGATCAGGACACTTACGTTCTTCTCTGGCTCGATAGTGATCGACCGAACGAGAGTACAGATGTTGCGATCGATTTTTTAGTAAGGCAGCTGCAGAACACCTACCGCTGGTTCTCGAGGATGACTGAGACGCAATCTCTCCTCCATCTCGATGATCTCACGGGCCTCTACAATCATCGCTATATGGACGTGGCTCTCGATCGCGAAACCAAACGATCGCTTCGTTACGGCTCCAATTTTTGCCTCCTCTTCATCGATCTCGACAACTTTAAACCTGTGAACGACAATTTTGGTCATCTCGCAGGAAGCCAGGTATTGCGAGAGGTTGCAGCGATCATTCGCGCGACTGTCCGAGATGTTGATCTCGTCTTCCGCTTCGGTGGTGATGAGTTTGTGGTCATCTTGATCGAAGCGGACTCTGCAACCGGACTTCGTACTGCAAACCGTATACAGGAGCGTATCGAACAATCGAAATTCGTCGTGGCAAAAGATGCTTTTGCCCAAGTGACGAGTTCGATCGGCGTTGCAGCGTTTCCTGAACATGCTGATGAAAAAGAGCGATTGATAGCGATTGCTGACGAATGTATGTACGAGAGTAAACGCCGCGGCAAGAATCAGTGTGTTCTTGCGCAGGTTAATGCCAATTATTCCCGAGCGACTGCCGAGAAGGATCAAAAAGTATGGCCAAATCGTTGAGCCCAGATAAAGCGTCGAACCTCAGTGAAGCAATCATGACTGAAATGGTTTTGCCGCAGCATACCAATGCTATCGGCACCGTCTTCGGTGGCGTGATCATGTCCTGGGTCGACATCGCGGCGGCGATCTGTGCCGAACGTCATGCTAACAAGCAAGTTGTGACCGCTTCGGTGGATGCCCTTGAATTTTTGGCTCCGATCAAATTGGGTTGGATCGTGACTCTCAAAGCTTCGGTCAATTATGTGTGGACGACGAGCTGTGAAATTGGTGTCAAAGTCACCGCTGAAAATCCACGTACCGGCGAATATTTCCACACGGCGACAGCTTACGTGACAATGGTGGCGCTCGACAGTCATAGTCGACCTACTGGAATTCCTCAGGTGATTCCATCGAGTCCCGATCAAAAGCGACGTTACGAGGAAGCCAAATTCCGCCGTATTTCGCGCCTCGAGCTCAAAAAACAAAACGCTGAACGTGCCAATCAGAAAGATACTCCATGAAGTTCTTGTTCTGCATTCCCTTGGCTCTAGTCCTCTCGTTCGTCAGCATAACTTTGCCTAAAAGTGGTTTGTTCGTTGAAACGGCAATGGCCCAGGAAGCCGAAACGGTCAATTCGCTGGCGAACGACATGGATCAGGTCGACATCTACCTCCATACGATAGATGTGGGGAATATGGTCTACGATAACTTTGGGCATACCGCCATCCGAGTCGTCGATCATCGTAATTACAGCGATCTCGTTTATAACTGGGGTACTTTCACCTTCGGTAATCCGATCGTTTTTGCCTTTGATTTTTATAAGGGGCATCTTCTTTACGCGCTCGCCGCCTATCCCTACGCGGCCGCAGTACGCATGTATCGTCACGATACACGCACAGTCTGGGAGGATAAACTTATTCTCTCGCCGAGCGAAAAAGAGACCCTTCTCGCTCGCCTAGCCTGGAACATGCGCCCCGAGAACCGCGAGTACTCCTATCAGTACTTCTTTGATAACTGCTCCACCCGTCCCCGCGACTACATCAACGAAGCTCTCGGTGGCGCTTTGGAAACCCAGTTTTCCTCCTCTGTGAGCAAGATGACTTTCCGCGATTTTGTGATCAGCGGTTATGAGTCCGATCCCGGGATGGATGTGCTCCTCGACTTTGGTATGAACAGCCGGAACAATGTGAGACCGCTCCTGCAGGTCGGTACAGTCCTCCACGAACGACCGAAGCCTGACACCTATCCAAAGCTCGCGTATTCTTTCCTTCTGATCTTTGGTGGAGTGCCTCTCATACCGATCGTCTTCTTTTTATTCCTTCAGCAAAAGCGTGAAAACCCGTCCAAGGTTCTCTATCGCTTCTTTGGTGGTTTGAGCTCCCTTTGGCTCGGATTCGGAGCATTCTGGGGCTTTATGATGGCGCTGAGTTGGGCCATGTCGGGACATCAGGATCTTCATCACAACGCTAACATGCTGCTCATGTGGCCTATCGACGTCTTCGCCTTCGTCATCGCCTTTATGATCTTCATCAAAGGCCAGCCCCTTAAGCTGTCGCCGAAGCTCTATACTTTCACCAGGCTCTACTGCCTCCTGCACATACTCGTCAGCATCTCGATGCCTTGTCTTCGCATGCTTGGCATCATCGAACAAAACGTCAATCGGGTGTCGGTCTTCCTCCTGCCGCCCTACGTTGTGATCCTTCTGCTCATCTTTAGAGTCGGTCTCAGACCGAAACAGGCCGAATGATGGTGATCTCTGATCCAGCAGCCGAATTCATAGCGGCCCAAAAACCTACCGTGACGGACTTTATCTTTCGGGTTACCGGGGATCGCAGTCGTGCGGGAATTATTGCCAGTGAGGTCTGTGAGAGCGTGCATCGAGACCTCCTGTCGAGCTGGACAGAGCGGGACATTCGCATTGAACTCTTCGCCTA
>SEDW01000882.1 GCA_004193325.1 Pseudomonadota bacterium
ATCGGCAGAATATTTTTGAGATCGAGTGATTTTGGTAGATCAAACCACGAGCCTTTTTTCAAAAACTTGGTGGAGAAGGTTGCATAAGGGCCAAAGAGCAGAGCCTTCTTCCCGTTGATAATGCGAGTATCAAGGTGCGGAACAGACATTGGAGGAGAACCGACCGGTGCGAGACCGTAGACTTTTGCCTCGTGTTGTTTGACGAGATCTTGGTTATAGCTAACGAGCCACATGCCGCCGACCGGGAAGCCGCCGAAGCCGTCGGCTTCTGGAATCTCCGATTTTTGCAGGAGCCCAAGCGCTCCCCCACCCGCGCCGATGAAGATAAACTTGGCTTGAACAGTGCGCTCTTTATCTTTGCGCTGATCGTTGACTTCGATCTCCCACTTGCCGTTTGGCAGGCGGGTGATGTCTTTGACTTCGTGTTCGATGAAGAGTTCGACATTTTTTTGATTTGAAAGATTCGCCATGAGCTGAGTTGTCAGACTACCGAAGTTGACATCAGTGCCCATCGCCATTCGTGTGGCAGCGAGTTTTTCGCCTGGCTTTCTACCCTTCATCACGAGGGGAATCCACTCGTTAAGCTGGGCGCTGTCTTCGGTGAATTCCATGCCTTGGAACAGAGTATGCTGCTGCAGAGCTTCCCAACGGCGTTTGAGGAATTTTGCGTTTTTCTCACCCCAGACGAGACTCATATGCGGAACGTTATTGATGAAGGACTTTGGATCTTTGATCACACCGGTCTTGACTTGATAAGCCCAAAACTGCTTTGAGAGTTCGAAGGATTCGTTGATTTTGACCGCATCTTTGACTTCGATCGTACCGTTGGCGATTTCGTGCGTGTAATTGAGTTCACAAAAGCCCGAGTGACCCGTGCCGGCATTATTCAATGCGGCTGAGCTTTCTTCGGCGACATCGTCGAGACGTTCGTAAATCGCAATGGAGAGATTAGGGTCGAGTTCTTTGAGAAGGGTGCCGAGCGTTGCGCTCATGACGCCTGCCCCTATGAGGACTACGTCAAAACTTTGAGTTTTCAGTTTCGTGTTTTCGGCTGAAGTTGAGTCTTTCATCGTCGGTTCACCCTTTTAAGATTTGTCTTCCAAACTGTTCATCTACCGGATTTTCACTTCGGCCCTCGGGCCTCGTTTCGGGAAAATCACGAAATATATCCCTGCAAGAATCATGACGGTGCAGACCGCGATTTGAACATTCAGGGTTTCATCAAGAAGAAGCCAGCCGAGCCAGACCGCAACCACGGGGTTGACGACGGCATAGGTACTGACCTTGGAGGGATCTGCATTTTGAGTGAGCCAAAGGTAGGAGGAGAACGCAATCGCGCTCCCAAAGACCACCATATAAAGGTAGGACGCATAGGCCAGAGGCCGGATCGCTTCAAAGGAAAAGTCCGCATATTCCCGAGTTAGAAGCGCCGCGAAAAAGGAGGCGAGCGAGCCAACGGCCAACTGGAATCCGGAATAGCGAATGAGACGGCCTTTGGTATCGGCCTTACTTTGTAAGAGAGTCCCGAAAGCCCAGGAGATCACCGCAAAGAGAATGGCGATAACACCGGCAAAGCTCCCGTGCTGATCCCCACCCTGCGACTGACTAAGCCAAACGAGGCCAATGAGGGAGACGAGGATGCCGAGGGCTTGGCGATTGCTGGGACGTTTGCCCTTGAATACAGTCCAGTTGAAGAGCATGACCCACATCGGGACACTGCCAACCATAACGGCGGCCATTCCTGAAGA
>SEDW01000883.1 GCA_004193325.1 Pseudomonadota bacterium
ATTCGTCGTCAGGTCCAGGCGCTTGGGCAAAAGGGTTATTGGGAGCAACTCGAAGGTTCGCCGGAGTTTGTGCTTCTCTTCCTTCCTGGTGAGGCTTTCTTTAGTGCAGCGCTTCAGGCAGATCCATCGCTGATTGAATACGGTGCCGATAATCGGGTCCTGATTGCGACACCAACCACTTTGATAGCTCTGCTTCGGACAACTGCGTTCGCCTGGAGACAGGAAGATATTTCTAAACATGCAGAAGAAGTGAGTCGTCTCGGACGCGAACTTTATTCGAGAATAGCCGACCTAAGCGATCATATGCTGAGTATGGGCAAAGGCCTGACGAATAGTGTTCAAGCTTACAACAAATTAGTAGGATCACTCGAAAGCCGTGTGCTTGTGAGTGCACGTCGCTTTCAGGAATTGAAGGCCGATGATCCCAAGAAATCTTTAAAGGAGATTCATGTGATCGATGAACAGGCGCGTGGCTTGAGCGCTACAGAGCTTTTAGAACCGAACTAAAACATCCCAGCGATTTCATTCTTGGTTCATAGAGTAAACGGCAAAAATTCATTTTCATCTCCAAAATTGGGCCGCTCTTTACGGAGTTGCCCTTTTCGTATTTCCTTAATCTCATTAAAATTTTCCTACTCCTCCCGAATAAATAAGATCTTAATGGCCTCGGTTTAATCAAATAAATCAACCTCTTATCAAAAAATAATTATAAATCTCAACAATTGCCTATTTTTGGCGATAAGGACTTGTGCCTTTGCGCCCAGCGATACTGATTCGTCCCTTGCGAGGAATGAGCAATGATTTGGAAAGATATATCTCTCATCTCGGTTTTGCTCCTAGGCCTCGCCTGTAGCAGTGGACCCGTCCGTCCGCGCACATCTTCAGGCGGCGGCGGCGCTAACAGCGACCCGAGTAATCCCGAGGGACCCAAGTCAGGTGAAGTCCTTGGCTCTGACGGCAAACCGATCAAGGCTACGGGGAAAACAGCAATTGGACTTGTCGCGCAATCGACGGCTTCGTCCTTTCCGCGCCTCTCTCATCTGCAGTGGGAAAACTCAGTCCGTGATCTCCTTCGACTCTCAGCAATCTCCGGCGAATCGAAGAATTTTCCCGTCGATCCCAGTGGATCAGCATACGGCAACAACGGGGCCCTCTACAGTGTGACGAACGATCACTGGACGGCTTACCGTAATGCTGCTGAATCGCTTGGCGCCAAGATCGGTGGCGATGCTGCCGCTTACAAAAAGCTTATTCCAACAGGAAAAACGGACGCAAAATCGATCGTCAGCTCATTCCTAAAACGCGCCTACCGCCGCCTGCCGACTGATGCCGAAGTGAATGCGATGGTCACAGCCTTCAACAACGGAACCAAACTCACAGGCCTCGCCGATGCGCAGGGCGCTGGGTTTTATGCGATGATTTCTGTCGTTTTGCAGTCGCCGAACTTTCTTTATCGAGTCGAGCTCGGTACCGATACGACCATGGGCAAGTACGTGGCGCTCGACGCCTTTGAAGTGGCGTCAAGACTTTCGTTTGCGATCTGGAACACAACGCCTGACGACGCGCTCCTCGCTCTCGCTGAGAGCGGCGAAATCTTAAAGCCAGAAACTTTAAAAGCTCAGGCCAACCGCCTCCTCGATGATCCACGCGGAGCGGAGCTTTTAAAAGCGATCCATATGCAGGCTTATCACATCGATCAGTTCGTGGCCGTGAAACAAGACAGCAAAAATTATCCAGAGGCGGCGA
>SEDW01000884.1 GCA_004193325.1 Pseudomonadota bacterium
CATCTGCCGACGCTCTTCTAATTCTTACTCTTCGTCAGAAGATGTCCCTTCGTTTCCTCACCCAAATCCACTAGTTATCACAGTCTAAGAGTTGTGTGGGGGACGCTTTTTGCGTCCTTTGCTTTCACCTGTCAGGAATCTGTACAGTTCAAATCCTCCCGAATATCAATATTTTCAAAGGCCTGCCTTTGGCCCTCGGAATTGCAATAGAGAAGACGGCTGTCCCTTGTTGTTGTTGTCCTCATCTACCTGTTGTTACCGTTGGAGCTGACGCCTTATGAAAACTACCGTTGTCCCTTATGAAGGAATCTTGACTGAACAGTACGCTCAACCTGAGTTCCTCCCACCCCTTTGGCGAATCATTTTTCAGGAAGCTATGCGTGGCAATCACATGCTCTTCTCGAAATCGATTCAAAGCGAAGCCGCTCTCCTCAAACCTGAGGCGGCCAATGATGAACTGATCGAATTCTGTGTGCATCTCTTTGCAGCATCGGATTTGAGAACCATCAAATCCATGATCCACCTCCTTCCTCGCGAAGAGCAAAAGCAGTTGTACTGTGTCTACGTGCAACAAATGCAAAGCATCCGCGACGAAGCAAAACGTCTCATGCACTAAAAAAAATATCAGGCCGGCGCTCAACTCTGAGCGCCGGCCTTCGTCCGTTTCTGCTACAATTGTGACCATGGCTACTCATTCCCAAGAAGGAAGCTAACGTCATGGCAGAGGCTGTTAAGCAGGATAAAAAAAAGGGTCTATTGGATGTCCTTCAAATTCGGCGATTCATCAATCCCGATGACGGCTATAGCCAAGAGGTTCTCTTCGTAGGCTGTGTGATCTTCGCTCTTTTCCTCGGCATTGCTCTGACGAGCTTTTCGCCCCTTGATCCCTCGATCTATAACTACAGCTACCCGCCACGTAACCCACAGAACTGGGGCGGTGTGGTCGGTTCGTATTTAGCAGGCTTTCTCATCTTTCAGATGGGTGTGCTCGCTTATCTCCTGCCCGTTCCGCTCCTCATGCTTGCGTGGATGAACCTAAGGGGCGAGAGCTCAGCTTTTGCCAAGGGTCGTCTGGCTGGGATTGCTTTGGGAATCGTTTGCTTTGCCCTCGCGGCTCAGCAGTGGGCGCCTTCACTCTCGATTCATGGCTTTTCTTATCGTTCGGGTGGAACTCTGGGGTTCTGGACTCAGCGTCTGTTGACTAAGACTGTTGGTACTGGTGGTCTCTATATATTCCTGGGCGGCGGGTTGATGCTTGCGGCTTTGATGATTAGCCAGGAAGCGATTATCCGTCCCTTCTTTAAGTCTTTGTCAGGGAAAGTGCCGAAGAAGGCTAAGGCGGCTCCTCCAGTTAAAGGGGCTGCGGTTGCTCCAGCGATTCCGGATCTGCGGGCGGAGCCTGAGCTCAAAGACATTTTGCAGAAGATTAGTATTCAGGAAAAATTCCAATCGCCTGTTGCGCCTGCCCCTGCGGTCGTGCCGGCTCAAAATCTGAGCCCCGATATCGACTTTGATATGGCTGCCGAGCAGACGGCGAAGCCTTCGGAGTTTGAGCCTTTGCCAGCTCTTACTCCCGATCCGAGTTATGTCCCGCCTCCAACGACGATGTTTCGGAGCGGTGTGAGCAACGCTGCGATCGATGAAGAAGAGCGCCGCGAATTTGAGCAGACGTCGATCGCCCTGGTCAAAGCCTTTGCAGAATTTGGTGTCGGTGGTGAAGTCATCGCGATTCAGCCTGGTCCT
>SEDW01000885.1 GCA_004193325.1 Pseudomonadota bacterium
CGCTATTCGAGTCGATCGTTGAACTGTCACTAAGACTCCGGCCGGATACCTCATTGTGTATTTGGATAATATCTCGTAAATATCAAGCCAGTTTTCGCATATCAACCGAGAGAACCCTTATTATGAAATTTTTCAATTCGGCAAATTATCGTGAGATCATTTCGAGCGAAATTCTCCGTAATTCCCAAGTTAAGAGCTATAAGAAAAAGATGTCGGAAGCAGGTGGCTTTCACGCAGCCTATCTTTCTCAGGTCTTGACTAACAGTGCAAATATTACAGCAGATCAAGCCAGCCTTCTTTGCGAATTCTGGGATTACGACGAACGAATGTCCGAGTTTTTTATTACTTTAGTTAGCCTTGAGAAGGCGACGACAGCCAGTCTTCGGAAGAGACTTGAGATGAGGATTGCTTCGCTGAGGGCTATTGCATCGCCGGCAGAGATTGCAGTGAAGCTCGAAAGCTCCTTGGCTTTTGAACGCGCGCAGCTGCTGTTTTCTTCGAGCGATTATTATGCTGTCCTCGCGGCGCTCAGTATTCCTCACGTACAATCCGAAATCGAACTGTCGAACTTCCTGAGGATTCACATCGAGAACCTCCGAATTATTCTTACTCAGCTCCATGAGATGCAATTAACGAAGAAGAAGGCTGACTACTGGGAAGTCGCTAGCGAGAACAATGCAACGGTAGCACATAACAAAAGTCTTACTCACGACCTGGTGAGCTCACTCCATGCGAAGTTCTGCCAAGCCTATATTAATACCTACCACTCGATGTGTGATGCGGCAGTGATACCTGTTACCGCGGAGCAATATAATGCCTTGAAAGCGGAGATGCGCGCATTGATGGAGAAATACCATGGGGCTTTGGAAAGGAATGGCGAATTTGTAGCCGGTATTAACGTCAGCTTATTTCGGTTTTAGATTTAGTTTGGAAAGGAATGGCGAATTTGTAGCCGGTATTAACGTCAGCTTATTTCGGTTTTAGATTTAGATTGGATGCGCTGATGTCAGACGATTTGTCCGTTTTGCCGGATGGGAAGGATATCATTATGCCAATGATTACAGAAACATAAACTATTTTCCGAGTAATACTTTATTGCAATTTCGGAGATCAAACGAAATACTTTCCTTCAACATGAAGGAGTATTTATGCATCTTTACTACAGTCCTGGCGCATGTTCGATGGTTCCTCATATTATCCTCGAAGAACTCGGTTACAAGTACGAAGCGGTTCCGGTCAATCTTAAGGATCATACCTACGCCGGTGGTGATTTTTACAAAGTGAATCCCAAAGGCTACGTGCCAGTGATCGAGCTTGATACGAAGCAAATTCTCACTGAGAATGTCGCTATCCTTCAGTATCTAGCCGATCAAAAACCTGAAGCCAAGCTAATTCCCAAAGACGGTATGGAACGCATTCGTCATATCGAAACACTCGCATTTATCACGACTGAACTCCACAAGTCCTTCGGGCCAATTTTTAACGAGAAAACGTCGGAGGACGACAAAAATCTCTACCGCGAACATTTGAAGAAACGTTTTGGCATTATTGAGAAGCAGCTCGATGGCAAAGCTTTTTTGATGGGCGCTAACTACAGTCTGCCGGACGCTTACCTTTTCGTGATGACTCGTTGGGCTAAAGGTAAAAAAGTTGATATCAGCGGGTATCCCAACCTCTTGAAGCATTTCGAGACGATACAGGCTCGATCGGCGACCAAGAAAGTTATTGAACAGGAATCGGCGGGCTCGAAGAAATAGGAGAGTTTTTTCGGAGGGGGGCTTCAAAGGTGTGGACTCTCTCTATGAATACAGACAGGGGAAGTCCCGAAAGACTTCCCCTGTTTTCTTCAAAGAACTATCAGGCCAAGACTTGAACGTCCGGGGACAGTAATTATTTCGCTACTTCTGTAGCTCGTTCCTGAGAATAGTTCCCTTAATTCGATATCATCTCCCAATCGTTCCTCCAGCGAAACGACCTCCTCAATCTCACACTTATTAATGAGCATCACGCCGAGCGATCCGCGCTGAAAGGCGATAAGACATTTGTTGGCAGCGATGACTTTCATGTGTTGCCCGGCTACCGCATTGTGGAATTTCACAAGGGAAACGAGCTTAGGACTGCGGTGAGCATGATTCCATCGCTCGTCGCGAATGCCTCCACCGCCTGCCAAGCCCAAATCTGAGTAGACGTAAGGCGTGGTGCCGTCACGGCCCAAAAGATAGGCATAAGCTAATTCTTCGTCAACAGGATCCAGAATCATCGAGCGAAAGCCATCGTTATTGGGGATGTCGTGGTTCATGACGAAGCCGACTCCTGTGCCAGCCGGCATCCCGCGTTTTTTGGACACCAGTTCCGTATCAACAAGATCGGCCAACGATCCTCCCGGACTGAAAGCGTTTTGAATTGTGCTGCGAAGAGGGAAGTCGTAAAAACCCATGGTTTTTGTGGCAAGGTAAGGACTTATGTCCCGATCAAAGCTCGATGAGTCGGCGATGATTTCGCCAAAGATAAACTTTCCTTTCGCGACATCTTCAGTCAGAAGCTTTTTAAAATAGTCGGGTTCCATATGCTTGACCGCATCAAAGCGATAGCCATCGACACCCATTGCCGTGAG
>SEDW01000116.1 GCA_004193325.1 Pseudomonadota bacterium
CCCTTGCAAAGGCAGAGCCTTGACAGCTTTCAAAAGGCTTACAACGAAAAGACCAAGTCCTCCAAAGCCCAAACTCAGGCCGCTCGTAGTTTCATGGCCGATCCGCGAGTTGTGACAGGCTTTAAACCGGTTATCAAAGAAATGATTTATCCGATCCTCGTCAACAAGTCGAAAGGCTCAGAGCTCTGGGACATCGACGGCAACCATTATGTGGATATGCTCAACGGCTTCGGCAGCAACTTCTTTGGTTACAGTCCGGACTTCATCACCAAGGCTCTCAAAGAGCAAATCGACAGCGGCTACGAACTTGGGCCACAGCATCCACTCGCGATCGAAGCCTCAGCGCTCGCCACCGAACTCACAGGTTGGGACCGCGTAGCCTGGTGTAATACGGGATCGGAAGCTGTTCTAGGCGCGATGCGAATCGCACGTACTGTTACGGGCCGGACCCGCATTGCGAGCTTCACCGGCTCCTATCATGGTATCAACGATGAAGTGATTATCCGTGGCACCAAGCAGCTAAGACCTCTTGCAGCCGCTCCTGGTATCATGACGGCCGCCGTGCAAAACATGTTGGTGCTCGACTATGGAACGGATGAGGCCCTCAAGATTCTTCGTGAGCAATGCAAAGACCTGGCTGCAATTCTCGTCGAACCTGTGCAGAGCCGTCGTCCCGAATTCAGGCCGATCGAATTTTTGAAAGAATTGCGGAAGATCACCGAGGAACACGGCACTCTCCTTATCTTCGATGAGGTGATTACAGGCTTCCGTTACCATCCAGGCGGTTTTGCTGCGAGCGTAGGCATTCAGCCAGACCTCGGTACCTATGGTAAAGTCGTGGGCGGCGGGATGCCGATCGGTATGATCGGCGGCAAACGACAATTCATCGACGCTCTCGATGGCGGTCACTGGAATTTCGGTGATTCCAGTATCCCCGAAGTCGGCGTAACCTACTTCGCCGGCACTTTCGTCCGTCATCCGCTGGCACTTGCTGCGGCTGTGGCCACGATGCAAAAGCTCAAGGCTGATGGTCCAGCGCTTCAGGACAGTGTTAACAAGAAGGCTGATCGCTACTGCTCAGCACTCAACGCTATCTTCAAAAAATACGATGCGCCCTACTTCTACGCGAACTTTGGCTCCTTGATGAAACTCAAAATTAACGATGACGCCAAGGGTTATCCCGAACTCCTGGCGACCTGGCTCCGAAACAAAGGCGTTCACATCTGGGACAGTTTCCCAACCTTCATCACCTGCGCGCACACCGATGAGCAGATCGATTGGGTTATCAAGCAGTTCGAGGATTCGATTCGCGAAATGCAAATGGGAGGGCTTTTGGGCGAAGTGAGTCAGGCTCAAACGGCTCAATACTACACAGACTTCGGGATGAAGGTCGCTCCCGCTCATCCTCAGGCCAAGCTTGGTGTGGATGAATCCGGGCAGGCCGCCTGGTTTATCCCGGACCCGGATCGTCCCGGTAAATTCAAGCAGATCGTCGTCGACTAAAACCCAATATAAAAAGCGTTCCATCGAAGAGATGGAACGCTTTTTTGCATTCAGAGGATTAGATCAAAGAACCCATCGCGGCACGCATCATCTTGCGCTCACTGATTTCGCTCAGGAGCATCGTGACGAATTCATCACGAGGCATAGTCACCTGCTCTTGAATACCGTAGCGACGAATCGTTACGAGATTCTCGTCTAATTCCTTCTGACCAAGAATGATCTGCATCGGAATTTTTCTCATGGAGTGAGTCCGGATCTTCTTGTTCAGGGTGTTGTCGCTGTCGTCAACTTCGGCCCGAACCATTTTGCTGTGAAGCTCTTCGACGAGGGCACGAGCGTGGTCCTGACAGCTTTCCATGACAGGGATGGCCACGACCTGAATCGGAGCGGCCCAGGTTGGGAAGGCTCCGCCGTAGTACTCGATGAGGTAGCTGATAAAGCGCTCATGCGTGGAGAGAGGCGCGCGGTGAATAACGATTGGCAGTTGATCCTGACCATTCTCGTCGGTGTAAGCCAACTCGAAGTTTTTCGGCCCGAGGAAATCGACCTGAATCGTCGACACAGTTTCTTCGCGACCCATGAGGTTACGGAACTGAATATCAACTTTGGGGCCGTAGAACGCGGCTTCGCCAACCCCCACATAATAAGGGATTTTCGCGCGAATCAGAGCTTCTTCCAAAAGTTTTTCACCCTTGGTCCACATCTCGGCATCGCCCTTAAACTTATCCGCGTTTTCTTCGCCACGCACGGAGAGGCGGAAGCGATATTCGCTGAGACCAAAGGTCGTATAAAATTCCTGGTACATCTTGAGTAGGGAATCGAACTCTTCAGCGAATTGCGACTCGCGGAGGTAGATGTGCGCATCGTTCATAGTCATACAACGCACACGAATGAGGCCGGAGACTTCCCCCGACTGCTCGTAGCGATAGCAGGTGCCGTATTCAGCGAGACGAACCGGAAGCTCGCGATAGCTGCGTTTACGGGCGCCGTAGATCAAGTGGTGATGCGGGCAGTTCATCGGCTTGAGGTAGTATTCAGTTTTTTTGCCTTCATCCTCTTCGACGACCATCGGTGGAAACATCGATTCGCGGTAAGCAGGCAAATGCTGAGACTTGAGGTAGAGATCGCCTTTGGCGATGTTCGGAGTCGATACGCGTTTGTAGCCGTAACGGAATTCCATCTCGACCGCATACTTTTGAATCTCGTCACGAATCACAGTACCGTTCGGCATCCACAGGGGAAGGCCTTTGCCGATGATGTCTTCGTAATGGTAGATCTCGAGTTCTTTGCCCAGTTTTTTGTGATCGTATTCTTCAGCAAGCTTACGGCGCTTGAGGAAATCATCGAGCTGCTCTCTCGTCTCGTAAGCGAGCGCGTAGATGCGTGTCAGCATCTTATTCTTCTCGTCGCCGAGCCAGTAGGCTCCCGCGACCCGATCGAGTTTGAAAGCGTCAGCCGGCAATTGGCTGCTCTTCTCAACGTGCGGGCCTTCACAGACATCGAGGAAGTTACCGCTCTTGTAAAAGGTAAACTTCGTCACGCCGCGATCGCGAAGATTGGTGAGGTTTTGAAATTTATAGGGTTCGTCTCGCCCTTGGCTGCGAAGATACTGAACCGCACCCTCGTAGTCATATTCGGAATATTCGAAGGCATGACTCTGGGCGATGATTTTTTTCATCATCTTTTCGAGTTCTTTGAGATCCGTCTCTTGAAATTCGGTCTCAGAAAAATCGAAATCGTAGAAGAAACCCTGGTCGGTGGGTGGTCCGAAACCAAGTTGGGCCTTGGGGAATTTCAGCTGCACGGCCTGAGCCAGTACGTGAGCCAAAGAGTGACGGATGCGATAGAGTTTCGGATTATCAACTTCTTCCATGGACTTCCTCATCGTGCCAAAATCTGCGGGTCTAAACCCGGTCGTGAATTTTTAACATGAATTAAACGGGAGAGCTACGGCGGAGGCATGGAGAAATTGCGCCAGGAAGAATTCTGCCCTAAAACACGTCAAAGAGGATGAGAATGCAGTCGCCTGCATTCTCCTCGCAGTCAAGGCTGGGTGCAAACGGCGTCGATATAGCTTCTTAAGAGGCGGGCAGTCTTCGAATCACGAAAACGAAACTCTCCGGTGTCCCCATTGTCCTCGGCCAGGAGAAAGCTGCTCTCCTGCGCCAACGCTGGAATATGACCAAAATAGCTGATCTTAGGACCATCGACAAAACCGTTTTCGAACTCGAGCGGTAGCTCTTTCACTTCCTCGAGGAGACCCACGATATCGCCTTCGGTGAGTACCGCGAAAGTATCGCGGCGAGCCTTGACCTCGATACCATCCGCTTTAGTGATGCGGGTCAGCACATGGTCGGCGTAAATTTCACAGTGCTCTGAGCGATAATTTTCCGGCGTCGTAAATCCTGAACGGAAATCACGCTCCATCAGTAGCGCCGCTCTCGGGCCCTGCTGAACAGGAGCTCCCGCGACAAGGCTTGTCGAAAAACCGGACAGCATCGTGACGAAAACGAGACTCAAATTTTTTTGCAATCGCATAAAGTTTGCTCCTAAGTTCGTTTGGATAACACAAACAAACTATCGCCAGCCCAGACCCCACGCTACCCCTTCCTTTACCCAAGACAAATTTTTCGTATTTTATCCTCACGATATGATTGGGACTTTTTATTTTTTCGCTGTAGCCCGCTAGAATCGCTTCGATTTCGCCAGTTCCGTCCGATACCCCCATAAGCCTTAATGCGGATATTTCTACATGAAATTGCTAGTTTTCATCCTTATCCTCTTCTCTCAGTTGGCCATCGCCAGCAGAGTTGCGGTAGCGTTGGAAAAGAGCACGATTCCTCATCTTGAAGTGCAGACTAATTTTCCTGGATCGGTCCATAATAGCTTCTCGGAAAAACTGGATCTCCTCTTCCCCACTCTCACGGTCACCGCTCAGGCTTTTCTCGTTTTCATTCTCATGGGCTTTGCCTTTTCCTTTTATATCCTCGCGCGCAACGATCGCGCCTATCGAAGTGAATTATTTCTCGCGATAGTTTGTGTCATGGGCGCTTTCCTCAATTTTCCGGCCAGTCCAACCTTGATGTCGTTCTACCTTGGGCAAAGCTTTCGCCTGGCATCGACCCATCAGGACCAGATTGAACTGGGTCTCTCAATCATCGGCCTCCTGTCCCTCTTTTTGTTCGTGAATAAGGCCTTTTTACTCAGGGTTCGGAAGTCCATTCTTCGTAGCCTGATCGCCGGCAATCTTCTACTTGCGCTTGCTATCCCATTCTTCTCAAATACCCTGATTTGCGGACTGGTCCTCGCGCAGTGTGCGATTCTTATCGCGATCCATATCTTCCTCTACCGATCGAAGAAAAATCTTCCGGCTCTGACAGCGAGCCTGGTCTTCCTCCTCGTAAGCTGTGTGGAAGACGCTTCCGGCTTCTTCTTCACCGACAACATCAATGCCCTGATCAGTCCGTACTTTATCCTCGCTCTCGCGCTCATCCGCGCCAAGGGTCTCAAAAAACTCTTCCAGCTCGAAGATTCCAATGCCGATATTCAGGAAGTTTTAGAATCCAGTGCCTATAACGATTCGGTCTCTGAAGGCGAATCCGGAGAAGATCCTTTGATCACCGAGGAAATCAGTCGCAAATCCCTCGAATGCTTTTCGGTCTACATGGATTCCCTACAAACGACACTCTTTCAAATGTCGAATCGGGTGCAAAAAACGCTCTCTCGTCAAGATGATCAACTCAAACATCTCTACATCCATTCCAAAACCATTGAAGAAGGCGCTCGTCTCCTCGGCTACGATATTCTCGCCGAAAAGATCGCCCGACTCACAGAGATCCTTGTCAAACTCATTCAAAACCTCGATGCTCACTGGAATCCACTGGCTCTCGGGCAGGAGATAGAATCGATCCGCAAGATCGGTCAGCAGTATCTGAGGCTCAACTCTAAAATTCCCAATCGCCGCCTTGAATATATGGCAAAAAATTCGAGCGACAAGGAACTGAAGAACTTCCGCAATGAAGATCCGAATCTTAAACTCCCGGAGTTGAAGAGGGCTTCTGAAATAGCTAAAAAATCGTTTGATTTTGTTGCCTGGCTCGATTTTTCGACGACTTTAAAAATGGTGGCAGGTGATTCTCTTTCAGCACGAACGGGCTCAGGCGAGGCGTTCCTCACCCTTGAGAACAAGACTGCGAAGAACTACACATTGAACTACGATGACCTCTCCCATCTGCGGAGCATCATCGATCTCATTATCGATAACAGTGTAAAACATGGGTTTGAGAGCAGCTACGAACGTATCATTAAGAGTAAGGCAGCGCCTTCTCATATTATGATCGAACTCAGGGAAGTGAAAGACCGGGTCGTCTTGAGGATACAGGATGATGGGCGAGGCCTTGGCATTCTGAGTCTAAGAGAATGGGCCCACGAGGATCGCCTCCTCGACCGCGAGAAATCCTCTGACCTCAACTACTATGCAAAGCTCCTGGTACTCAAAGGCTGGCGCGCGCCGCGAGGCCTCACTCAGGTCGTCGAAATCGCTGAAGCTCTCGACTCCAAAGTCGACATCGTTCTCTATCCGGAGATGATACAGAACGGCCACTGCCCCTTCGCCCTCGAAATCAGCATTCCCCTCACTCGCCTGTCGGCAGCGCACTCAGCGCCGCACAGCGCCTTCTCAGAGATCAAAAAAGCTATTTGACGGCCGACAAATGTTTAGCGTGAAAAGCGATATGACTCTCGATGAAAGTCGCGATGAAGTAATAGCTATGGTCATAGCCTTCGCGCATGTTCAGTTCCAAGGGCTGATCTTTCGAACGAGCAGCTTTCACGATGTGATCGGAGAGCAGCTGCTTCTCAAGAAATTCATCAGCTGTCCCCTGATCGATCAGTATCATCTGCGTATGGCGCTTACCTTTCAAAAGGAGCTCGGTCGCATCACTGTCGGCCCAGGCAGCCTTGTCTTCACCGAGGTAACCCTTCAGGGCTTTCTCACCCCAGGCACTAGCTGTTGGATGCACGATAGGCGAGAAGGCCGATATCGAATGAAAACGATCAGGATTTTTCAGACCAATTGTCAAAGCTCCATGGCCGCCCATGGAATGACCGCTTATCGAAATTCGTCCCGAGAGTTTGTGTTCTTTGTTCACCAGATCGTAGAGCTCATTCACGATATAGGAATACATCTTATAATGATCGCGATAGCCCTCGGTCGTCGCATCTACATAAAAGCCTGCGCCTGAACCAAAATCATAACTCTCGTGTTCGTGAGGCAGGTTGAGTCCACGCGGCGAGGTGTCAGGACAGATGAGAATCAGCTGATGCGCCTCTGCATACTGCTGGGCACCTGCCTTTGTTATGAAATTCTCCTCGGTACAGGTGAGGCCGGATAACCAAATCAAGGCGCCCTTGGCTGGCTTTGATGGAATGAACTGCGAGAACTTCATTGTCGTTCCCGTCGCTACTGAATCATGTTCCAGAAATTGGGTGAGGCCACCAAAGGTCTTAAACGTCTTCAATACTTTCATCGTTTCTCTCCTTCATTCCATTGGTTAGAAGCTGCGACTCTAGAGATCGAACGACCAGCGGGCAACCCCATTTCAAAAAACCTGGCCTCAGTTACTTGACACCGCATGGTACTGTGTAATACAACTTACCTTGTACCGAACAGGAGTTGATTATGAGTACCCAAATGATAGTTCAAACAGTAGTTTACGCAGTTATCTCGGGACAATTCGCTATGTTAGTCTATGGCACCTTGGCCAGCTTGAGGACGAGAAGCTTCTCTAATCAAGTCACAATGACTCCATCGAAACTGAGTTTCTAAGTGCTTTTGACGATAGGTTCCTCCGACGGACTGTAAAAAGCCTCTGTCTTTCTTTCGTTGATTCGTTACACTGCGGCCAGCAAAGCGTGACGAATTTTTAAAGAAACGAAAGACCGACCAGTGGAGGAGGAACTTATATGCTAGAGAAAGCGCGCTCCCTTTTGCTCTTCAGCGTGATGGGCGTCCATCTCAGTATGTGCACCAGCACACGCATTCAGGCCGAAGATTTTAAATCCCCCTTTGCCCCATCAAAAGACCTTCTTCTGCCAAGCCCTAATTTCAAAGTAGCCTACGTGGGTGATCAAGGATCGACTGCAGAATCTGTCCGCGTCTTGAAGTTGGTTAAGAGCGAAGGCACAGACCTCTTCGTTATCGCCGGTGATTTCGACTACAAAGATGATCCGAAACTCTGGGACAAGATGCTCACGGAAAATCTCGGCAACATGCCTGTCCTCGGTGTCGTCGGTAATCACGATGTAAAAAAGTGGGATAAATACGAAGCTATCCTACGCGAACGTCTTTCCCGTATGCCCAAGGCCCATTGCTGGGGCGAAGTCGGCGTAAAACTGCGTTGTGAATACGAAGGGATTGTCTTTGCGCTCTCCGGCGTCGGTACGCTTGGCAGCGGCCACGATGAATTCCTGCAGAAATCTCTGGAAGAAAGTCCAGCAGCCTTTAAAGTCTGCGTATGGCACAAGAACCAGCGGCTCATGCAGGCTGGCACCAAAAGCGATGAGGTGGGTTGGAACCCTTACGAAATCTGTCTGAGAGAAGGCGCGATGGTCGCGACCGGTCACGAACATTCTTATGCCCGGACTCACCTCCTCTCAAGCTTCGCGGAACAAACCGTCGTGCATCGTCAGAACGCTAAGCATGCAGTCGTATTTTGTAGCTACCACGTGGATAACGATCCACGCAAAGCGCATTGCTACTATAAAAACATTGACGGCGAAATCATCGACGAGTGGGACTTTTATAGCAAAGTCGATGAGGCCTCGGGACCCGCTGTCCCTTAAGGGAAACGAATCATCTTCGTTCCAGGGCGTAGATCTTTCGGATTTACGCCTTTTTCATATTGAAATTCCTCGACCGTCACAATCTTCTCTTTTTGTTTGCCTTCAAAATCCTCGAAGCCTTTGTGCAGGCAGCCATAATAAATGTCGCCTTTGAATCCATCGAAGTCATAGGTGTAGGCGTAATCTGTTTGTTTCGGAAAGGGCGGCATTTTAAAGCCGGTTCGACTTTCGATTGTCCCAGTCAGATAATTCAAACCGAGAAATTCTCCGAGCCAACCCTTCGCCTCAAAGACGATTGACGTTTGCCGATCGATCGAGGTTCGGTAGGGCTGACGTCGTGGGAAGAATTGGACGTGGGGACGAATCGTATCCGAACTAAAGCCACTCGTCCGATCATCGCAGGTGGAATAACTTGGCCGCTTCATCGTTATACTACCATCGTCCTCGACTTCGTATTCGCCCTTGGAATCTTCGGCGTAAACGAGATAAATCTTCTCGCCTCGCGTCTCTTCATAATAGCCTGTGAAGCGCAGTTTTCTCGCTTGATAACTGCCGTCATAATTAAACGTGAACGCTGACAGTCCATACTCCTGACGAACGAGTGGGTAGCCATCGATGATCACCTTTTGCGTGATCTCGCGCCGCACCATATCGGGTCCCATCGCTCCCCCATCACTATTGCTGCAGTGATGCGATTCACCAAGAAAGTCGACCCAGTCAGCACAGGGCTCGAGCTTTGCTATGCGGCTCTCATGGCTTTCCGTGATGCAGGCCGTGAGACTAAAGAAAATGACTAAAGATAAGAATTTCAAAGGACACCTCCGCATCCTCCTTAGCGGTAGAATCGAAGGGAAATGAGAGCTTTTTTATCGGTAAGAAAGACTGGATTTGAGGATTTTTCAGGCGCTGATAAAGAGTGTGATTACATAGAGTTAAATATTCCCCGCGCCCTTGCTGCGAAAGAGAGCTCTCCGCGTAAGAAACTTTGCAAAGATTGTCTTCGAGCAAGCGAGAACCGAAAACGATTTCCCATAGAAAAGCCCCCGATCGTTTCCAATCGGGGGCGTTCTCTCAGCGGCAGTTAAGCCTTGCGATAATTATCGACGAGCACATAGCGCTTTGCGTAGATGCCAAAGGCGAGAGCCGCGACGAGAGCAAATCCTGCAAAGAAGAACATCTGGAAGGATGTTGCACTCAAGGCCGTAAGCTCGGTGATTTTTGCTGTCACAGCCTCAGACTTCACGCTGTCGTTGACGAGCAGAACCCAGAGACTTCCCACCGTAACCGAAAGACTCCAAAAGCTCATGATCACGCCTTTCATCCGGGCTGGAGCCTGACTGTAAGCGAACTCGAGACCGGTTGCGGAGACAAAGACTTCCGCCAGGGTGAGGATGATATAGGGAATAACCTGCCATAGGATTGAAAGCTGTTCGCCACGATCGATCGCAAGTTGAAAGCCGCCGATGACAATCCAGGAGATACCGGAGAGAACGATACCAAAGGTCATACGCTTCAGAGGCGATGGCTTGATGCCGAATTTGGCAAGTGTCGGATAGAGAACGATGTTGTTGAACGGAATCAAAAGTACGACGAGAATTGGATTCAACGCCTGCATCTGCGAGGCACTGGTCAACCAACTCCAGCCTGGCAAAACCATCGAACGGGCCTGGAGCACCCAGGTCGAAGCCTTCTGATCAAAGAGTGACCAAAAGGGTGTCACGAGAGCGAAGATGATGAGAATGCGAAGGACGGCTCTTACACCTTCCAACGCTTCGTCCGGATGTTTTCCACGAGCGCGGTCGAGCTGCATGCCGCCGCCGATTCCACCGAAGAACATGATCAAAACGAGAGCAAGACAAATCGCGGCGACAATGCCAAGCGCTTGCCAGGATAAAAGGGCCACGACTGCCAGCAGGCCACCTATAGACGCTAGCAGAAGGCCTGGGCGACCCTTGCCTTCGACTCTTGTCAAAAGCGCTGTCTTCATCACCTGCAAAAAGGAGTCGGGATCAGAAGGCGATGCCGGGACGTTTACATAGGTCTTACGGCCAAGCCAGAAGACGAAAGTTGCGAGTGCCATGAGAACACCCGGAATACCGAAAGCCCACGCAGCGCCCCAATGCTCGAGCACGAGCGGGATAAGGAGTGAAGCGAAAAAGGAACCGAAGTTAATGCTCCAGTAGAAGATATCGTAGACGACGCGAGCCTTGTCCTTATTTGTATGATCAAATTGATCACCGACGAACGACGACACGCAAGGTTTGATACCACCCGATCCCAAAGCGATCAGACCCAGGCCGGCATAGAATCCAAGTCGATTCGACTCGAACAATGCGAGGCAAAGATGCCCACCGCAGTAAATAAGACTCAGCCAAAGAATCGTTTTATACTTGCCTAGAACTCGGTCAGACAGCCATCCCCCGAGCAATGGGAAAAAATAGACGCCCATAA
>SEDW01000886.1 GCA_004193325.1 Pseudomonadota bacterium
CGTTGAAGCAGGGAAAGGAGTCGCTGCAACGTTCGCTGCGCTTTGGGTTGTATCAGATGAGACTTGCCATCACTGAGTTCGATTATCGTATGACTTTGCTTGATCGACCTCGTGATCGCGCCGATATCGAGATCGAGCGAATCGATGTCGAGAGTCAGCTCCAGCCAGTTTCGAGCCTTCTTCAAGCCGAATCGAGGGGTCGTGATGGTAAGAGTTTTGGTGTCGAGATAGACCGCCCAACCCTGGTTAATCAATTCCTTTGCCACATCGGGGAAGGCGCTGCTCGAGATCGATATGTGATCAGGGCTCAAACGCTGGGTCTCCGGCAAATCCCAAAGATTTCGTCGCCAGAAGTCCTCGGCCGGACGATTGATCAAAGGTGATTCATTAGCGTAGACGAAACGAATGATTCCTTCGCATAAGACCGCATTCTCCACTTCATTCTTAGAAAATGTCAGCGTGGGTTTGGGAATTGGCAGTTCCATTCCTGGCTCTGGCTCAAAGCGTTTCGCGCTCGGTAGGATGCGCTCCACTCTCTGCAGAAATCTATCGCTGGTCTCGGCTGGGATAGACAATCCATCTTCCATAAACCTTAGCCAATGTTTGCCCCGATCATCAATCGCCGGGATCTGCATGATACTGCGTCCCGATAAAACGAATGCAGCGCAGAGGACGAGAACTTCGTCCTTTCTAACGAAGATCTTGGCACCGTCTTCACTGATCTCGATATCGAGCAGCTTACCGCCGCCACTCAGTTCCTCAGTCGTGTAACTGAGACTGGCTTTGGTTCGGTCGATGTACTGTGCGGCTTTATCATTCTGCAAATCCAAAACGGAGGCAAAGAGCCTCTGGCCATCTGACAATTCTTTCAGCCAGTCTTTCATCCGATCCCTTGGAAAGATCAGATTGTTGAGTTCGAGGGATGTCCTTGGATAGCTGGGGTCGCCGTGAGCCGCTTCGAGATCGAGGAAGAATTCGAGCAGTTTCCGATCTTCGAGAAATTCCTCAGCCTCGATTGCATTGACGGTGGTTTTTTTAAAGCGATCGTTGGGCCCAGAACGAGCGTAGAGATTGAATACCAGACGGTCGAGAGATCGTGAGCGTTTGGGATTGAGCACCAGCGCGGCCTGACGAGACTTAGCGGGTTTTTTGGAATCGCTAGCCTTAGGCTTGACGGCCTCATTCATTGCGTCCATGAAGAATTCCCATTCTTCCCTCACCTGGCCCTTAGCTTCACCGCGATCTTTTGATTTTTGAGTGAGCGTTTTTTTCGCTCCGCTAAACCAGGCGACGATCTTGGCTTCAATCTTTAAGCCCTTGAGCCAAACCTTTACCGTCGGTTTCTTGGTGACTTCTGAATCAACGTAGAGGAGGGCGGCCCAAACGTGTCGGCAGGCTCCGGTGGAATCGAAGTCCAGGCACTGACAGTCAGGGCGCCAGATCTTTTCACTGATCTGATCAAAGGTCACCCTATGCTGTGTGTGATCGAGAACGCGCATGGTCATGCCAGTCGATGTAGGAAAGAAAGCGCTGATGGCGTGAGCGCTATAGAGTTCACCTCCCTTGTCGCGGGAGGTTGGAGCAAAGTAATTTTTGAGCGAAGTCTTGAACATGGGTCCGCCTCTTTTACAGACGCCCATGCTATAGGATGGGGGAGAATATGTCTTGGAGATTTTGCAGTAACAGGGACAGGCATATTGAAGTGGGTGCCTATCGTTTTTGCAGGAGCTTCAGGA
>SEDW01000887.1 GCA_004193325.1 Pseudomonadota bacterium
CCCATTTCCTTGCCGAGTTTGGTTTCGGGTGGAGGCATTGCACCATCTTCGGCTGCTGTGAGTTTGAGGCGGCCGATCATCGAGGATTTGAGCGTGTTCCAGGTCTCCTGTTTCTCGAAACCATCATCGAGGTGACAGGATACACAAAAGCGTTCGCTGATGAGTTTCACATCGTCCCAAGTGGGAGCGGCTTTGGCAGATACACTTGCAAAAATGCTCATCTTCCCATTCGCAGCCACGGTAAGAACGGAATCGATCACGGGAGTTTTCGAATCTGGGTTAAAGTAGAGAACGAGCCGCTTGAGATTAGGCTCGATCGCAATGGGTAGAGCGATGTCTTTCCAAACGCCATCGCTTCCAAGAATTTGTACTTTGCTGCCATCGTAGGCCCAGAGTGCGCAGGCGCTGTTACAGGGGTAGACCTGTTTCATCGTTGCGAGAAAGGTTGCCGAGCGAAAGATCTTTGCGGCCTTGCCATCGGATCGTACAGTTGTAAGATTGGTTCCAGTCAGAGAGCTCGCGTAGCCAGGATTAAAGCCTAGGGTACTATCGTTTAGAATGCCTTCGGGCCGAACGGCGATCAAAGTATTGCCCGTGTACATCCTCAGACTCATCTCCGTGGCTTTCAATGCCAAATGACCTTGATCAAGAAAGTCGTAATAGACATCGTATTCACCAACGTTGTTGCTCAAAAGAGTCGAGGACCAAGCCTTTAGCGCAGCATCGTAACTGATACTGTGACCATCGGGGTGAGCAAATACGAGTTTGGATGAACCACTGAAAACGATTTCGGTTTGTTTCGTAAAATCAAAACTCGCCGAACTCTCCACGTCCGGGATCAGGTCCTGGAGAACTGCAGGCGTATTATTCGACGACGTCGCAGGCGCTTTAGAGCCTATGGCAACCTTTGGATCTTCTTTGGACGAGCAGGCTAAGGTCACGAGGACGAGGGCCCAGCTCAGATGATTACTCATGTCAGGCCTCACGCTAGGATCACCGGATTTGGCACAAATGTCGGCCAATGTTTACGAACCATTCGCTCGGTTGGAAAGAGATCATCAAAGACCCGCATCATCATGCTGCCCATAATGCTCTCCGAAGTGAAAGGACTACCTGCAGCATCGACAGTGGATTTAGCATCTTTAGTGGCCTGAGCCACGAGGTTGTCGGCGATGTAGCCTATCCTGCCCGCTTTAGGGACATTTGCATTGATAAACATCATGCCCATGCTGAGGCCGTGGTCACGGCCAGGTGCATTGATCTGAATGTCTTTGCCGCTCAGATCTTTGATGGTGAAGTTCATCACGTCTTTGTTGTAGGGCGAACGGGCAAATTCATGACCGACGACGATCATAATATCTTCTTCGAGACCGACCGATTTAATCCATTGCCAAAAGAGCGATAGAAGCGCCCAACGACCCGCCGCGCGACGAGCCGTGTCGACGTCAGCGCCCCCGCCGTGCGCATCTTCATTCAGAGCTTCGATTGTCATGCCGTTGGAGATGCCGGTCTTCGCGAGAATTCCTGCGAGGACGAGTTGGTCTCGGAAGTCGTTGCTGGCTTCGTTGGTGATGGCCTGGAACTCGGCGCATGCCGCGACATGAGCCGCAACCGATGCCGGACTAAGCTTGGCCTGAAGAGCTGCGATGTCGTCTTTAGCAGTAGCGAGTTCGGGCATGCCGACACTCAGGGTGCTGAGCTGATAGTCAGCAGCGCTTTGAATGCCAGGGTTTAC
>SEDW01000117.1 GCA_004193325.1 Pseudomonadota bacterium
TCTCAAAGTGAATCTCAGATCAAAATCAGATCGATTCCATGCGAACAAAATTGAATTTCTGATTGTCGCTGCCTGAACAAGCCCACTGCTGCAAGCGAGTGCCTGAGCTTGTGCTTGCGCCGCTCACGTCAAGACACTTGTTGCTGTGTTTGAATTTGATTGTGTAAGAACCGCCAGCGACTTGTTCAATAGCGAGTTCTTGATTGTCGACATCAAGCTCTTGCCAGAGTTGAACGATTGCGCCATTCGACTGATCAGAATCTTTTACGCTAAGCACTTTAGAGCCTGTATCGGAGAGCTTTGAAGCTCCCACTGTTACGAGCTTGTAAACGCCGGCACGAATTGGAGCGAGAAGATATTTTTGGTTGGCAGCTGCGTTGCAGCCCCATTGTTGAAAACGTACGCCGTTCGCAGTGCCCTTGTCGACGACATCGAGGCAAAGCTTGCTGCTTGTGGAAACGATCGAATAGACTTCGCTGAAAGCGAGGCCCAAAGGTGCCGCGACTGATGTCGGAACATCGATGATGACTGTTTCGGTAGCGAAGACTGTGCTCGAACCGGAGGCCAGAGCGAGAGAGACTGCGGCAGCTGAAAGAAGTGATTTCATTTTCATGTTCTTAAGTCCTGAATTTAGTGTTGAAGCAATTTACCTTCTTCACACTTATTCTTCGCTGCCTGCGGGTTCCATTGTTTTTCTATTAAATTCCGTAGCCTAAATTTATTTATTTTAATCAAACGATCGGTAATGCTCTGAATATATGGATTATATTTCAGACTTCTACGATGCATCGCGCTTGTCGCAAGAGGCCCAATCTGCAAAAAAATATTTTCGTATCGATGCGAAATCGCTGAGTTAAACTAAGATGATAGGCACAGTTTGTGGACGATCTAACTAAGGAGAGAAACCTCTTTAGCGTGAGCCACGGCTCTCGGCTCCACCCACCCGGGGGCCCACTGCAAAGGGTCTCTCAACGTAGCTCTCGCTATCCAGATGCGAATATTGCGATCGCAGACGGCCATCAATTCAAGCTCGAGCTTCTTGTCGGCGCTTCGTCTGCGACCTGCAATTCGAAAATGATTCCATCCGCTGAGGTTTGTCAACGATGTCCAGTTGCTATTAATCTCAAACAGTTTCTTCGAAAAGTGACGGTGTTTGCTTTGCATAATGCCCCTCGATCGAACATTTGAGTTTGAGATCATCTCTGGACTTAGCGGGTGGCCTTCGTCTTCTTCTTCTTCTTCTTCTTCGTGACCTTCTTTACAGTCGATTTAGACTTCTTCTTCGTAGTCGTTATCTTTTTGACGGGAGCTTTTTTCTTTGCTTTCGATCGTTCGTAGCGTTCCAGAAGTTTGCTGCCTTTGTCCGCGAGCTTTTTGGCTTCAGCCAAAGTCTTTGGCACCTTTTCACCCCAGGCGTGTGCTGCAAGCGCGAGGCGAGTGGGCTCCCCATTTTCCTTTTTAAGGGGTCCGGCAAGGTTCGCGTAGTGTCTTCGGAGAAAGGATCCTTTGCGTTTCATTTTCTCCGGAGTGTCGGCTTTGCCTTTAACTCCAGGCTTCAAATGAGCGCCTTCTTTTTTCTTGAAGTACGCGCGGCCTTTGGCAGTGAGTCCTCCTTCGGGGTCTTTTACCCCTTTAGCAGATAGAGACTTAGAGGTTTTCTTTTTCGCGACTTTCTTTTTACTAGGCTTTTTGACAGGCATGCTGCGTTCCTTTGCGTGGTTTGGCTGCTTTAGAACTGCAATATTCATACGAGATCCTTCGGTAAATCGGTAGCAGAGGTCGAAAGGATTCGCGTTAGCCCTCCTAGGGGGCAGGGGGGCAAGCCGTTGAAGACTGGACTCTTTTAAGATTTCATCAATCGAAACGACTCATCGAAATCTACCAGGTACAAAGTAGTCAGGCCGAAACCTTGCCAGACTTAGCCCAATCCAGGAAAATTGAAGGAGCATACCCTGCTCTGGAGATTTAATGAAAAGACTGGCTTTCACTCTCAGCTCAATTGCTGCCCTTTCTGCCTGCAAAACGACTTCGACATCGGCTGCCAAGAGCCTGAACTCACCGTCGGAGACGACCGTGACATCCGTTCGCTTGCCTGCTTTCGATTTGATGGAATGGCAAAAACATCCAGGCGGCCCCTTGCAGGAGCCGTTCTTTCTCCAAAATGAAGTCTATAGCTTTCGCATTGATACCCCTACGCTCCTAAACGCGGATGGAAAGACCTTAGCCAATTACTCAATCACCACTCCAAACGGGACTGTCTTGGCGAGCGGACAGGGAACCTTCAAGGTCCGTGGTTTTACTTCAAGAGATTTTCCTAAAAAGCAGTATTCCTTTACGCCGGTTGACGACAAAGGCAAAGACCTGGCGGTCTCAATCCTCGGAATGCCGGCAGCCGAAGATTGGGTAATTTCAGCTCCCTACGCGGACAAAACTTTGCTCCGGGACGTTGTAGCCTTCAACGTGGGCAATAAGCTTGGCCGTCATGCCCCTCGCACTCGCATCATGAAGCTCTACATGGCGGTAGGTGACGCCAAAGTACAGAATCATGGAGTCTATGTCCTGACTGAGAAAAACACCTTCGGCCCAGGCCGTATCGAAGTGGCAAAGAAAAATGAGCTGGGAACCGCCTTTCAGGCAACCTTTGATCACCTTCATGAAGGCGACAATGTTGTCTGGTCCGGCCGTGATACCGATGTGGTCTTGGAATATCCATCCGCCACCAAAATCACTCCCGATCAACAAGCACAGTTCCTGACGATTTTTAAGGATGCAGAGTCCCGTATCGCCCAGTCCACAGGCGCGGGCTGGACAAATATTTTCGAGGAACGTCTCGATCTTGATTCCGCTGTGGATTTTTTCATCGGTCAGGAAATTACCAGAAACATAGACGGTTTCCGTTTAAGTTCTGGCTTTTACATTGCACCGCAGTCCGAGAAGATCGTCTTTGGCCCGCTATGGGACTTTAACATTGCGTACGGTAATGCCGCCCACGAGAATGGCATTCAGTGGAACAACTGGCGTTCGCTGGAAAAGGGTGTGTGGTTTGGCAAGCTCCTGGCTCATCCCCAGTTCTGCTCGGCACTTAAAACGAAGTGGCAGCAAAAGCGTTCGGATGGATCAATTTCCAACGATACCATCTTTGGAATCGTCGATGCGCATGCAGCTCTCGTGAAGCCGTATGCACCCTGGAACTTTAAGAAGTGGGGTGGGCTTGGAGAATATCTTTGGCCAAATCCCTACTGGCTTGATACGCACGAAGACGAAGTGAACGCACTCAAATCCTGGATCAGCTTGCGTACGGAGTGGATGGATACAGCGATCACCGGGATGAGCTGCGACGGTGTTCAACCCGTGAGTTTTGTGCGTGATGCCCGAACGGATAAAAACAACAATCAGCTCTGTGAAGAAAACGAGTTGTGCATCTTCAATGGTAACCAGCTCCAGTGGTACCGTGCAAGCAACGAGACTCTCAATCACATCGATGCGTCTCGCGCCTGTCAGGCCTTGGATGCTTCGACTGGCTACACCGGCTGGCGCTTGCCTCGTGACAATGAAGTCACCTCAGCCCAGGCTGCGGGTCTCTGGAATTCGAACAACCCAGCACTCCTCAATCTCAAAGATGCTCCCTATTGGAACGGTAATGGTGAGATTCCAGTGCCAGGTGCTTACAGCGCCACGGACGTTTACCGCGTAAACGTGAAGACAGCCGTACGCGATCTTCAAAACATCGGTGTGAAATCCAATTCCATCTGTGTTCGAACTTTGCGCTAAGCCGCCCAGCGAAAGATTCTAAACCAAAAAAAGCCTGAGATGATCGCTCATCTCAGGCTTCTTTGCGTGTGGGCTATTTGAGATTCCAGAGCTGCGACTTATCACTGTTGTCACAAGTTTTGACGATCGTACGACTGCCATCGACTGCCTTGTTCATACTCAGGCAAAGTCCTGGCGACCTTTGGCTTTCGAACTGAACTAGACCAGCTTCAGCGTTGAGAACTTTCCAGGATTGGTCAGGATGAACGATACAGCTCGTTCCCTTTGTCTCGTCACCGGCATTGCTCGTCTTCAGATTCACACAATGGGCTTTGCCGTTGTTTTTGATGCGATAGTAGCCACTTTCGAGGCGAGTCAGGTCCCACAGCTGGTCGGCGTTTGATGAGCAGGTGAAGACATCAGTTGTCTTAACCCCATTGAGCAGTTGAGTGTTGAAACAGAAATTTGGATTTTGGGCATTGATCATTCTCACGCCCTGCTTATCGGAGAAGGTCTGTGCGGCAATCAGCTCTTCCTGAAGCCTTCCGAAGAGATTATTTGCGAGAGTCGACTTGAGAATTTCTGTAAGGACCAGCTGGTCGGCAGCGGCAACGCCGTCGGAGGCCGCTCCGGTGTTTGAATTGTTGTCGATTTCTTCGATGTTGCCTTTGATAGCGCCAACGACGTCGACAAGTTTGGAAATCTGGATGTAGAGGCAAGGAGTGAGGTAAACAGGATTCGTCTCAGCTGCCGATGCAGGAAGAACTGAGTATTTGTGTTGAGCGATTCCTTCGTTAACCAGATTCGCATACTCGGGAATGGGACAGGGCGTAGTCTTGGGTTTGAGGAGCACCATACCATTCAGAGCTCGCGCTTCCATTGGGAACCAGCGCATTTTGCGGCGGAACTCGTGGACTCCATCGCCTTCTTCGAGATGGGAGAAATCGTAGGGAGCAGATTTGATGACCTGTAGATCATCGTAGAGTCGTTTGATCATGTCCGCACGGTCAACGGCAGCTGGCTTCCACGGATATTTGGCGAGAAAGGTATTGAGCGTTTGATGATAGGTAACGGCATTGACATCACTCGGAACGAAGTTGCTGCTGATCAGCATTTGTTCCAGAGTGATACGTGCCTTGTCGCGACTCGCCTTGTGCTGGGCGATGATTTCGGCAGGAGCACCCGACCGTTGAGCCTTGTCGAGAAGCTCGACCCATTTGGCAAAGTCACCGATTCCATCTTCGAGTTTTTTGTAAGCCTTACGGATGTTCGTAAACTGAGGATCAAGCGCCTCGTAGAGCCGGCCCAGAGCCTGAAGGTTGAAGGCTGTCTCACGCGCGTTGCCTGCCACGAGGCGATCAGCGGCAGCGGCAGGGGTGAGGCCTTTCATATCTTTATCGAGCTTATCCATGAAATAGGTAAAACGAGCAATTTGTGGGTAAGTTTGCTGCTCGACTCCTGGGGATCCGGCAGAAATCTCGGCACTCACGCGTGAGGAGGAACCAACGGAGCGGCAAGAGGTAATCATGCTAAAGGCTAAAACGCTGAGACCGCTGTAGATTAAAGGCTTTGTGCTTAGAGACAAAAGAACCCCCGGACGAATATTTTCATGACTCTTCAATTATAAGGACTGCGGTCCTGGGCTGTAAATCAGCAGGACAAATGTTTCCTAGTCACGGACGAGTAAACGTCAGCGGACTTGAAACTTTATCAAGATTAAGTTTTTATTAATGATGTTTAGGAGATTGAGATATCCGGAATCGAGTTAACGGCTCTTGATCAAACAGCTGGCCCAGGACAGGCCTAAACCATAACCACTGGCGATCAGCTTCACATCTTTGCCACAAAACTTCTCGAGGATAAGTGGGATCGACGACGAGACCGTATTCCCATAATCGGTGATTTCAAACGGCACCTTGCCGCTCGGCACGCCGAGACGTTTGCCAATGGTTTCGACTATGAATTTACTGCCCTGATGGATCACGAAGAAATCTATGTCAGCCTTTGTAAGGCCTGCTTTTGCCAAAACCTTCTCAATATCTTTGGGAATGGTTTGAGCAGCAAAGTTGAACACAGCAGGGCCATCCATGTGAAGGCGGTTGTCCCGGACAATGAGTTTGTCGTATTCGCTACCATTCGTGCCGAAGGAGAAGTTGCTGCACTCGAGTTTGGAATCAGGGGAAATCAAAGTCACCGAAGAGGCATCACCAAAGATAAGAGCCGTATTTCGATCGTTCGGATCGATGATTTTGGAATAAGAATCTGACGTGAACAAAAGTCCCTTCTTAAACCCATTCGATTCCATAAAGCTGATGATGCTTGAGAGACCATAGACGTAACCTGAGCAACCGAGGGAGATATCAAAGCACGCGCAATCTTCGCTGGCGCCGAGTTTGCCATGGACGACTGCCGATGCATGAGGAAGGCTATGATCGGGGTTTTGCGTGACGACAATGATGACCTCGATCGACTGAATGTCTATTGGAGTCTTCGCCTTTAAAGCATCGAAAGCTTTCACGCAGAGGTCCGAGCAGGTCTCGGAATCTTCCTTGCGAGCAGTGGAAAGGACCCCTATGCGATCGGCTAAGAATTTCTGATCCATTTCGAAGGTTTTAGCTTTGTCAGCGTTGTCGATGCGACGCTCAGGAATGTAACTCGCAATTTCAGTAATTCCAAGGCGAACTGGTTTTAACGCTGACATTGCATTCCTCCTCAACGTCGCTATGCGCGAGATTATTTCGTTCTTAAGAGATCTTCGAGAGCCGCGATGATCAGCTTAACACTCGCGAGTTTAGTCGCCTGTGTGCTGACAAAACGAACTTTGAATTCTTCCTGCAGAGCGAGAGTCAAACTCATCTGAGTCATGGAATCCCAGGTTTCCACTGTATCAGAGGATGAGGATTCATTGATTTGATCGACGCTTGTCTCCATAATCTCGGCGACAATGGTGATGACTCTATTCTGGATCTCGTCGTGATTCATCTGGATTCCTTCTTTCAATCATTTAATAAGCGTAAATGAAGCGATGCTTAGCCCTCAGCAACCACGGCCCGTATGTAGGAGGCGACTTCCTTCAGTTGCTGATCATTTGCAATGTAGCGTGGTCCGAAGACTGTCAGATGCGTCTTGCCTTCCATGGTTATCGCGGACACCCCGAGTGGAAAGAACTCTGTCTGTGGCGGCGTTACAAATGCCGATTCACATTGAAAATCGGGACAGGCGAAGACGGCCTTTTTCGGAAGAGTGATGTGACTGATGTAAGTCGAGAACATGTAGAGCCGTTTGCGTTTCTGAAAGGCTTCAAATTTATTGATCACGTGTTTAGTGGCCCAGAGAGGAATCCACGCAAATATGGCTTCGGATGCTTCAAAGCGAAGAGCTTCCCGCTCAAGAAGCGCATTCATAATCTTCTCTTGAATTGCGGGCCAGTCCTCACCGGAACTGCCATCAAAGTAGATCGGTGAGCTCAGGTTTCCCATCGAGCGAATACCAGTCTTGTAATAACGAATATCGACCGGCGTCATGAAGCTGATGGTTTTGTCTTTACGTGTCTGAGCGAGCCTGATCAGGCCGGCTGCGACTTTGGCCGGAAGCGATGGAATATGGCCTTCGAGATAAAAGCGATGGCCATGCACTCCCTTCAGAGAAGGTGAGCCTGGATCCATTGGTGGTTGGAACGTCATAGGTCTCATGGGGCGATGCTTTTTGCCAACAAGATCTTTGATGAGCTGGCTGTCCGTTATCGTACTAGGGGAGCCCTTACATTTTTCGCCTCTGAGAACCCGAAAGACCTCTTCAGCAAAATGGATGAGACCGCGGCCATCCATGACACCATGAAAACAGCGAAAGACCAATTTTGGTTTGGGACCGTTGCTCAGGAGGACTTCACAAGTAGGACCATTCATCACGTCGAAGGCCGTGAGCAGCTCAGGGGGAAGCTCCCCGTCCACATCCCATTGGTCAACCACTTGGACTCCAGGAATTGCGCCGACGGCCTCCCAACGGAGCCACTTCAAAACGCCCCTGAGCGCGAGCCGGGCTCCTGGATTCGACGCGGTAGCTTCAGTGACCGCTGCTCGAAGTTCGTCTACCGACAGCGAGCCTTTGCCCTCAAAAACATACTGCACCGAAAGCGCCTGCTTACGAATCGTGGGGCCACTGAAAAACGATCGCTCACTAAATGAGACAGCTCGCGAGTAGGGGATCGGAGTAATGGAATTCAAAGGCTCTACCTCGATTGTTTACAAATCGCTTTAAGAGATGACATCAGACGGCAGCAATGGTCGGTACAATCAGCGTTTCGACGCGAGCGAGAAAGCTGTCAAAGCGAGGATTTTCCAAAAGATCCTGAGGATGAAGTTTAATGCGCAAGGCCGCGTTTACCCGGACGACGACTGAAATGGCGAGCAG
>SEDW01000888.1 GCA_004193325.1 Pseudomonadota bacterium
CCGCGCTCGCGACTCGTCATCATCAGGTCGAGCTGGGGAGCGACCTCTTCTGCATCGTCTCCAAAGATCTCGTAAAAATCGCCCATGCGAAAAAAGAGTATGGCGTCAGGCGCCTTGGCTTTCAGTTCATAGAACTGACGAAGCATGGGAGTGAGTTGGAGTAGCTCTTCAGCAGTATGAGATGTCATATATTCTCCCCGGCAGAGCGATTGCTTTGGTCTGCCCGATGGTATGCGGAAGCGAGTGTAAGGAACCGGAAGTTTATATTCCTAAAGGCTCCCGCGAGGGCTGTCAATGTATTCGCGCTCGTAACAATATCGTCGATGAGAAGGACCTGCGGCCGCAAATCACCACGTAAATTTGTATCATTCTTTCGCTTGGGAAGAAGCTCTAAAAGATCCTCGCCCCTTAGGAGTTTGGCATCGCCTTCCAAAGCGTCTCGACGCTGGGATCGCGACAGAAACGACTGCTTTTTGAAGCGAAAATATTTTGAACGCGGCGCCTTCAAAAGAGGAATGCCGAGGCTTTGACTCAGCCCTTCTGCAAGAGCAAATGCCAGGTCATGCTTGCCGCGCCATCGTCCCCAGAAACTCGATGGCACGGGCATAAGATAATCCATGCCGCGTGCCCAATCCCTCACTGCTGGATCGTGCACAAAAATATCGACCAGACTCATCCCCGTCTGCCAATGGCCCTTCATCTTAAAATCGAGCAGATGCCGCCGCATCGCTCCGCGGTAAGCAAACAAGGAGGCGAGAGGATAACCCTTCACCCAGACGTCCGCGATCCCGTGATCTCCGGGCAAACGACAGTCTTCGTCGAGTAGCCTCTTCAACTCTTCGGATTCCAAACGCAAAGATGCCAAGGTCATTGTTCACCTCCACGTCTAATCTAATTTTTCATGAGAGAATGGCGAGAGACATCTTATTCGTGATGGTAAGACGTGCCGCGAATGATGGTGCTGGAGCGGTAGAGCTGTTCCCAGAGCATGACCCAAGCCAGATCACTTGGAAATACGCCTTTGGAGTTTGGAGAAGATCTCCTGGCCGGCACGTTCGGAAGAGGAATGGGCCTTAAGGATCTGTTCGTCGATTTTCCAAACGGTACGGAGCCGTTTGAAATACATCTCGCTCAGCTCGGTATAAGCTGAGTGAGCGGGGCGACCAATCTTTAAGACCTGCATCTTCAAACAGAGAGACCCGTATCAGCAAAGATTTGAGTCGCTGCATCTGGCCATAGACGTTCCATCGCGTAGTAGTCACGGATAGAGTCGAGGAAGATGTGAACGAGAACGCCATCGTAATCCATCAGGATCCAGTGGCCGGTTTGTTTGCCTTCGACTGCGAAGGGACGACCGATTTTGCGCTCACGGAGCGTGTCTTCAATATGGGTGGCAATTGCTTGCGTCTGACGCTCGTTGCTACCCGACACTACGATTTGATAATCGCAAAGACCGGATTTGCCTTCGAGGTTTTGAGCAATGATGCGGGTTGCTTTTTTATCGGCAGCCACTTCAGCAATCACTTTTACTAGATCTTGAGATTTCATTTAAGCCTCACTCTCGTCATACAGCTTTTGCTGTCTGATATAATCGGTAACCTTTTTGTCTAACCATGCCTTCTGTTCGGCTTGGTCGATCGATTCGCGAGCCACGCGACTTGCAGCGTCGGACAACTCTCCGGTGAGAACATAGAGTCGTTTATCACGGGTTCCCCAGCGGTAAACATTTGAGCCAAGGCTCTCTACGGTTCCCAAACTTCCTCGGAGCTTCGGCAATATAGCCGATAAAGTCTCAAAGCCAGGGCGCTCGATTGCGACCACATCGTAATTATCGACCAGTTCTTCCGCTTTCTGCCATCCGGCAAAATTTTGGAGCTGATCGAAGCCCAGGAGTATTCCCCAAACCGAATCGGGATCTGAAGCCTTGAGAGCCTCAAGTGTCCGCCAGGTGTAATTCGGTGCTTCGAGCGTTTGCTCAAGCGCACTCACGATCACGCGGCCTTTGGCGATGAGGTCCGCGAACTGAAGCCGGCACATTTCAAAACGCTGCTCAAACGTGGCCTGGGGTTCCTTGTGTTGCCCGAAAGCTCCAGCTGGTTTGGCCGCTGGAACGATGACGAGTTTTACGCTTGGAAATGCCGCAAGGCACTGATTCAGGAGCAGGCGATGACCCTCATGCGGAGGATCAAAAGTTCCTCCGAAAAAGATATGGGTCATCTTCGTCTTAAATACCAAACTTAGAGTCATCGTTAGCCCGAACTAGCCAAGTGTAGGTATCTTCTTCACGCGGAGCGCTTTCCGAAACCTGCACAGATTCGATATCGATCTTATGCTTTTCTTCCTGGATCACTTCGAAGACACGGCGTTTCATTGCTGGAATGCCGGTACCGACGACCGAAGAAATGCGAAGAGTTTCAAGTCCGAGATC
>SEDW01000889.1 GCA_004193325.1 Pseudomonadota bacterium
TGTAAGAAAGCGGCGAAGAAATGTGAAAAGGACGAAGGCAGTGCCTGTACGGAAGCCTTGGCTCTCTGTGATCAATCGAAAAATGGCGGAACGCTCGAGAGCTACCTCGATACCATGGTCGATGAATCGAATAAAAAACGAATGAGTGAAGATCCTGCCTATCGCCGGAAAGCTTTGAGTTTTGTCCGACGACTCATTCGTGCGGTCGATCTTCCAGCCAATGTTTTGAAGGCTGTTCATGATGGACTTTCTGCCTATCCAGATAATCGTCGCATGCGTCTGAGGTCGAGCACAAACGCCGAGGACCTTTCCGGATTGAATGGGGCAGGGCTCTACGAATCGAAAGCCGCCTGTCTTGGCGATCCTGAAGGTGCCGATGATGATGACGGCAAGCCATCGGCATGCCGGACTCCCGGCGAAGAAGTCAGAATTAAAGCCCAGGTTGCCAAACTTCGCTCCTATGAAGATAAAACGGGTGACTTGGCCGCAGCAGCAGATGATTTGGAAGAGTCTCTCACCAATAAGTATTCACTCAGCGATTCGATAAAAGCGGTCTACGCCAGCGTCTGGACGGAGCGCGCTTACCTCAATCGCGAATACTATGGACTGGTGCATAACAAGGTCTATATGGGGATCCTCGCGCATCCTTCCTTCGTTGACGAGTACGCGAACGGAGTGGCGGTTGTCACATTTGCAGCAGAAGGTGCGGACCTCAATATCGTGGCTCAAATCGATGATGTGAGCATCACCAATCCACTCTTTCCCGATGCGATTCCTGAGCAGACGGTCGGCCACGTCGATGCTGATGGCAAGCTTCTGAGCTTTGACATTATCAGCCGCTCAAACCTTCGAACGGCTGTGATCCCGAGCGAAGCGAAGAGAAACGATCTGGCTCGCCAACTTTATTTAGCGGCGAAAGCTTTGAAAGGTGTTTTAAATCGAGATCGTATGGATCTCGAGTTTATGCTGGATGCCGATCAGAATGTGATCATCAAGCAGGGCCGTCCGCTTTAACAGCGATTAAAAAATTGATAAGAAAAAAGCCAAAGCAAAATGCTTTGGCTTTTCTTTTTTTTAAAAGTTCCAGGACAGCTTAACCGCGGACCCGAATTTTCCGGAGTTAGTAGGAAGCGCAACGATTGAGCTATGGAAGCCTTTTTCTTCGCTGAAGCGTCTTGGTGGGCAATCCCGGTAAGCAACCTCGGCTATACCGAGGCCGAGGCCAAGCACTCCGCCGCCAGCGGTGCTTGCAGCCACTACAGTGCCCGCATCTCCTCCACCATCACCGCTTGCCAAGAGGACAAGGCCCGAGAGCACTGCCCCTGTAAGTGCACCATAAAGAGTGTCCTTCAATATCACGCTACCGCCGACCGACTCGCAGCCAAAGCTTGCGGCTGAGGCTGTTGTTGTATGAAAGACTGTGCTTCCCATGAGAACGAGCATGAGTAGAGAAATTTTGTGAATAGACATGATGTGAGTTTCCTAATGTAGTTGCCGGAAAAACTCTCCGGACAGGCTTCACCCTAAGCAGCTTTCATGCCTCAGAATTCGTACGTGGAATTACGCTCTTAGAAGTCGTTTGAGAGGAACTGTGGGATTTTTCTGTGGCTCAACGCCCAAGGAGTGGGGTTTATCCCTCGGGTCTTTTTAGGTAGGCTGTGCTCGTGCAGCAGGCTAAAGATTCGAAAATAAAAATGCCAGTCGATTCCCAAGGAATCGGCTGGCATTTTCTTTA
>SEDW01000118.1 GCA_004193325.1 Pseudomonadota bacterium
CACTGGGATTTCCCTTGATCATCCGCCAGATGCCCATCAAGGGTCTGAGCCCATTTGCCGATGAGGATGGGCTTTTGTTTTTGCTGATAGGCCAGGAATGGAAAATGCCAGGCCGCCGCTTCGTTACTCATCGCCCGATCGATCGTGATCCCTGCGGCCTTCAATTTCTCAACGCCGAGACCTGCGGCCTTGATGTGAGGATCACTCGAGCCGATGACGACCCGTTTTATCCCTGATGAAACGATGAGGTCCGCGCAAGGGCCCTGTTTTCCTCCTGTGCCGCCACAGGGCTCGAGGGTGACGTAACATTCACTCGAAGCGAGATTGCGATCTCCTGCAGCCGTGAGAGCCATTCTCTCGGCATGATAGGATCCGTAGACCTGAGTCGACCCTCGGCTTAGACATTCCTCAGCTTCCACGATCACCGATCCCACGGAAGGATTGGGACTCGAGCGTCCAATGGCTTCCATCGCTTCAAGCAGGGCCTGGGCCATCCAATAGCGATCGTGCTCAGCCTTGGGAATGTGGCTGGGAACCGCTTTGCTGTCGATCGCCCGGGGGATGTAGCCACCGAGTCCAAAACCACTTTCCAAAAGAGCAAGACGGTTACTGGACAAAGGGGACCTCGATCTGGAAAAATATTTTTCGAAAAGGATTAATTCCTACACGATATCTTATTCTCATTTCATCATCAAAATTGCAGAATCAAAATGTTTGGTAAGATCCCATGTTTGGTAAGGTCTCAATTTTAGACAAGAGGAAACAAGATTCTATGATCCCGAGGATATCCAGCACTTTACTGCTATCAGCAGCCATGCTTTCGTCAACGGTTCACGCCTATGAATTCCCGGCTGCCGATGTCAATCGCAAGCCGTCTGAGAACGTTCAACTCCTGCAAAAGATCTCCTCAGGTGTCGCCGAATTGTCGCAGGATGCGAGCAAAGGTGTCGCGCTGATTTCCATCTCTAAGATCATCAAAGGCCGTCCTTACTACGAAATGGACCCGTTCGACTTCTTCTTCGGAGGTCCAAGATACCGCCAACCTGATCCGAGCGAGCCGGGGCAAAAGCAAGCCGCGGGCGTAGGTTCGGGTTTCATTATCGACCTTGAAAAGGGTTACATTGTCACGAATAACCACGTGGTTGAAGGCGCTGACGAGATCGATCTCAAGCTCTCCAACGGCGAAACTTACGAGGCCAAAGTTCTAGGGAAAGATCCCAATACCGACGTTGCCGTCGTGCAGATCAAAGATCCAAAATTTAACCGGAAGAATCTCGCGCAACTTCCAATAGGCAGCTCCGATAACGTGAAAGTCGGTGAATTCGTCATCGCTCTCGGTGCTCCTTTCGGTCTCGAGTTCAGTCAGTCCTTCGGTGCCGTGTCTGCGACGAGTCGCGGGAGTCTCGGCATCACAGCGCTTGGTAACTTCATTCAGACCGATGCTGCGATCAACCCTGGTAACAGTGGTGGACCGCTGCTCGACATGAATGGTTATGTCATCGGGATGAACTCAGCGATTTTCAGTAAATCCGGTTCGTCTGCGGGTATCGGTTTTGCGGTGCCTTCAAATCTCGTAAAAGAAGTGGCTTTGCAGCTGATTAACAAAGGCAAAGTCGCACGCGGCTACCTCGGTGTCGGCCTCGCTCAGGACCTTGACGATGAATTGGCTACGGCGATGAATCTGCCAAAGGGCACGAAAGGCGCTTTGGTTGGGAAAGTCGAGAAGGGCACTCCTGCCGCGAAAGGCGGCCTCGAATCCGGCGATGTAATCGTCGAAGTCAACGGTCGTTCGATTCACTCGGGTCAAGAACTTTCGAACAATGTGGGCCTCATGCAACCCGGCTCGAAAGTGACTGTGGGTTACTTCCGCGCTGGTGCGAAGAAAACGGCAGATATCAGCCTCGGCACCTATCAGGTTGCTCGCGCTGATGGCCAGGGACAGGAAGGCGAAGAAGACGGCCAGGAACAAGGGGCTGCTAAAGGCAACTTCAATAACTCTGGTCTCAAACTCGAAACCCTGAGTCGACAAAAACACGGCCAGTTCATTCAGCAATACGGAATTGAAAGTGCTCGCGGTCTGCTCGTACTTGAAGTCGATCCGAATTCGAAGGCAAGAGCCTCGGGTATCCGTCCCGGCGATGTTCTGCTCAAGATCAATAACGTTGAGTTGAAGTCAGTCAAAGATTTCAACGCGGCTTACGCAGGCTCGAGCAAAGTCCTGGTTCAGTTGGAACGACGCGGGAGCTTCCTCTTTGCATCGCTTCGCAAATAAAGCTTAAAGTTTAAAGCGCAATCTGGGGCCTCCTCGCCGCAAGGCTGAGGAGGCCTTTTCTTTGCCCCGAAATGCAACTGATTCTCACTGACGATTTTGATCCGAATCGTGATGCGATTCGTGTTTTTCTGAGCGGATTTGTTCGCTGATAACGCCCGTTTGATCAAAAACTGCTCGCGGCGAGCAGTCGAGGTAATTGCCTATGCCTCCATAAGCAGATCTCTCCTTGAACCAGCCGTGAAAAGTCCCTATATCTACTCTCCCCGGACTTCGGGCAGATTCGAATAGGCGTGGCATGAGACGAAATTTTCTCCATCTCATAAAATTAACACTGGTTCTGAGTGCTTGCGGTAAAAGCCCGCAAGCGGCTTCGAACCTTGATACCGACGCCGTATCACGCCGCATCATCGGTGACGCTGTGGAGTTTATTCCCGCTGCGCCTCTCGCCGATCCCAAAATTGTAACAGACAGTCTCAGGGCCACTCGAGCCGCAGCCTGGAGAACTTTTGCCGAAGTCGTCTCAAACTCAGAGCGAAATATTCCTATTCCCGATGGCAGCGCAATTTCAGTCCAGATTCCGAAGGTCTTCACCTGGTATGCGCCTGAAGATGTGAATCGCCTCCTCCAGTTTTCTCTGCCGCAACTCTCGATTGAAGATTTGGATAAGGGTCTTCCCTTAACAAAAGTTCAGTGGGCTAAGAGCCAGACTCTTCTCCGTGACGAACTCGATACCTTGCCGCTCCCGCTTCACAAAAAGTGGGCGCGATTCTTCGATACGAATCCTAAGCCGAAGACCGAAGATATCATCGGTGCCACAGGAATGAATCGGACCCTCTTTAGCCCAGGCTTGATCGGAGCTGTGGCCTCACAGTACGCGGACCTGCAGACCTGTTATCCTAACGACCTAAAACCATCTCCGTTCACCGAAGCAAAGCCTTGTTGGAGTCCGGGATTACCGCGCGATTCGGTGATGATCAAAACTGTTTGGTTGAACGCCGAAGCTGGCTTTCGCTCGGCCGCCACCGATGCCGAATCGCTTAAAAAGCTCATGATGGCCAAGGATAAATCCTGGGCAGATGCTTTCACGGAGAAGGACGAAATTCCTTCGAACATCGTCACGGCCAAATCCAATGGCAAAAGTTTTGTGCTCGGCGGAATTCATATCGTCAGCAAAGAACTCGAAGACTGGCTCTGGATCAGCGCCTGGTGGTCGGAAGATCCGGATCATGATTTTGGCGAAGATCGTCCTGACTCCGTTAAGAATCTGGGCGCGCCCTGGAATCAATATAAGATCTGCGCGGTCTCTGCCTATACGCAAAACCCTGCAGAACTCGACCAGATCGCCAAGGATCACCCTAGCCTCGCCGCCGCCTATCGCGCGGTGCTTGATGAGTCGGGAGCGTCCTGGTGCAGCAATCCCTACATTGAAAAGGGTGTGAACAATCAAAAGACAAACTGCATCGGCTGTCATCAGTTTGCCGGAACCGAGATCTCGCAGATGGAAATCATCAGCGATGAGCAAAGGTTTCCGGCCTTGGGCCGTCTGAAGCAGAGGGAAACCTTTCCCACGGATTATATCTGGGCGGCAACCCAGGGTCAGCAGAGCTGGCTAGATGCCATGAATAGTTTGCGTTTTCGGACTGAGTCTCCAAAGGGGCTTTAAGTTTTAAAGGAATAGACATGAAAATGGGTATGAAAAGAATTTTACTTGGCCTGGCCAGCAGCCTTCTCTTTATGGGATGCATGGATCAGAATGTTTCGGCTGTGAAAGCAGATCCGACCAACTTTTCTGTTTCGGGACTGACGGCGAATCCTCAGCGTGCTGCTGAAGTGCTTGGCCTTGTTGCCAATCCAGCTGCTACCAGTGGCAACTGCGCGCGTTGTCACGGCGACTTCAAAACCTTTGACGGTTTGGACTCGCTCTACAATTCCACTTACTATGCTTATCAGTGCCTCAAAGGCGACACGAACACTGATTCGGGCAAAACTGCAGCTCTGAGCTGCCTTGCCAAGCTTAACACTTCGCTTAGCTCGACCGATGTCGCGAACATCAATCGCGGCGACGTCACAGCTATTTCAAAGGGCGTGTCCACCCTCAAGCCTTCGGCTTTGGGCTTCTTCACAGCAGGCACAAGCCTTGAGCCTTTCCAAAGACTCTTCACTGGCAATTCCAATCGTTTTGCCAGCATCGCCTCCGGAACCTGGGTTCGAAGCGTAGCGATGCCTAAGGGCGGCGCTGCTCTCTCGCAAGCTGACTTTCAGGTCGCACTCACCTGGTTGATGCGTGAGACTCCAAACAAAGAAAAATTCCTGACCCACAACGGTCCTAATGTTTGTTCGACAACGAGCCAGACATTCATCGGTTCGGGTGTTAAGGCTCACGTCACTCGCATGAGCGAAGAGGGCGAAGGCTGGAACTTCAAAAACCAGGCAAACGGCCTCAAAATGTTTGCTTGTGAAGGTGATTGTTTTGCCAACAAAGTGAGCGGCAAAGACGTTTTCCCAATCGTTCCTAACGTTCTGTCTGGCGCTGGCGAAGTTCGTCTTCTCCACTCGATCAAAGCCGATTCCACTTTCTGGACCCGTAGCTCCGCTGATGGCCGCTATGTATCCTATGGTGCGAAGCCTTACAGTATCATCGTCGACCTTCAGCCTAAGCTCACGGGCAAAGCAGAACGTCAAATCACAGTGGAAGCGGATTACGATCCAGCGTTCACACCAGACAATCTCTCGTTTCTCTACCAAGGCGAAGAGCACGGCACACGTTTCTGTAATCAGAGCATGCTCGCTAGCTCATCGACTACTCACATCGACTTCAACAATTCGAACTGCTCAGCGTCCAGCCTCCGCATCGGTCTCTACCAAGCAATCGGTAGCAGCCTCGATAACGGTGACATCATGGCGATCGCCGGTGGATTTAAATCGGACGAAGGTTCGACTCTTGTTCAGGACGTGGTTCCTGTCTTTAGCGCCGAAGCAACGATCGACATCAGCCGCATCCGTCAGTCAGAAACTGGCGTTTTCCAAAAAGTGAACGTCACTCGCGTAGCAACGCCTTACACAGCGAACTGGACTCTTTCGCCAAGTGACAAACTTGCGATCGGTACTGTATCGGCTGCGACTGCTGACAAGAAAGCTCGTCACGGCGGCTATCGTATCGTCCTTACCGATGCTCCTTCGATCGCTTCGGGTTCGCTTCCAACATCATTTAGCGATGCAAATACAGCTATGCTTTGTGTTGGCGCTGGTGAGAAGCCACAGGTTTCCTTTGATGAGCGTTACCTCGTTTACTACTCGTACGAACAGCACGCGGAACTCGTCAAGGCTGCTCAGTCTTCGGCGAACCTCTACGTCATCGACCTCTTGGGCGACGGCAAGCCAGTTCAGTTGACCAATCTTCCTAAAGGACAGTTTGCTCAATTTCCGCACTTCCGTTCGGATGGATGGCTCTACTTCGACCTCTATAATAGCGCCACGGGCGTAAGAGAAGTCGTGGCGACAGACGCCATTCTTCAATTGCAGAAATAATTCTTCATACCATGATTTTTGATGGTCCCACGGAACGAAAAGTTCCGTGGGATTTTTCTTTTCTAGGATTTGGCAGGGAAGGCAATTTAGGAGTCGAGACCTAGGCGGATGTCTTTGGCAAAGGCTTCGAGATTTTGAGCGGCCTCACTGGGAGAACGCGCTGCCTCAATAAGTTTAACAATCGCACTGCCGATGATCACACCATCGGCCTTTTCTGAAATTTCTTTGGCCTGAGCGGCATTTGATACACCAAAACCGACCATCACCGGTTTTTTCACAGTCTTTTTCACAAGAGCGAGTTCGGTCTGAAGGCTCTCAGAAATACTGCTCTGCGCACCAGTCACCCCCGTACGCGATACATAATAGACAAAGCCGGACGAGCAGCTGTCGACCAAAGCCAATCGTGTCTCATCGCTCGTTGGCGATGCAAGAAAAACGGTATCCAGTCCATGGCCATTGAGAATCTTTCGGTACTCAAGGCTTTCTTCAGGAGGAAGATCGACGACGAGAACGGCGTCAATTCCCGCCTCTTTGGCTCTTTTGGCGAAGTTTTCAAAACCCATGGCATAGATAGGATTCATATAACTAAAGACGACAAGGGGTGTATGCGGACAGAGAGCACGGATCTTAGGAACAGCGGCGAGAATCTTGAGTAGACTCACACCTTTCAAGAGAGCGCGTTCGGCTGCCCTCTGATTCACCGGACCATCGGCCAGAGGGTCGGAGAAGGGAATGCCGAGCTCGATAATATCCGCGCCGCCCTTGACGAGGGCGTGGACGAGTGCCGGCGTTGTGTCAAGATCCGGATCACCGGCTGTGAGATAGGCAACAAAGGATTTTTGTCCTTTGGCTTTGCGGGCAGCAATGGTTTTTTCTAATCGACTCATGCGAATCTTCCTTCCAGATCTTTATCACCGCGGCCTGAGAGATTCACGAGTATGACTTTGTCTTTCGTCATCAGAGGCGCCGCTTTCATCGCGTAAGCAATTGCATGAGCACTCTCGAGAGCGGGTATAATGCCTTCGAGCTTCGCAAGCAGTCTGAAGGCTGCTTCCGCTTCCTCGTCGGTCGCATAGGTGTAGGTGACTCGTCCGCTCTCGTGCAGATAGGAATGCTCAGGCCCCACGGCAGGATAATCAAGACCTGCTGATATCGAATGTGTTTCCGAGACCTGACCATTTTCATCCTGGAGGAGATAGGTCATGGCTCCGTGAAGGACACCGAGAGCCCCACCTGAGAAGCGAGCCGCGTGTTTGCCAGCTTCGATGCCATGGCCTCCGGCTTCGACTCCGGTCATCTTCACGTTCGTGTCGAGGAAGGGATAAAAGAGGCCAATCGCGTTACTCCCGCCGCCCACGCAGGCCACGAGTTCATCCGGCAATCGGCCAATCGCAGCCTGAATCTGCTTACGCGCCTCCTCGCCAATAACCCGATGAAAATCGCGAACCATCTGTGGGTAGGGGTGAGGTCCGAGGGCTGATCCCAGGCTATAGAACGTGTTGTGAACGTTCGAGACCCAGTCGCGCATCGCTTCGTTCACAGCATCTTTCAAGGTCTTTGATCCGCTTTCGACGGCGCGAACTTCAGCCCCAAGAAGCTTCATCCTTCGGACATTAAGCGATTGTCTCGCCATGTCCACGCTGCCCATATACACCACGCATTCCAGACCAAAGAGCGCCGACGCCGTTGCCGTCGCCACTCCGTGCTGCCCCGCCCCGGTCTCCGCGATGATTCTTTTCTTACCCATCTTCTTGGCGAGCAGCACTTGGCCGATCGCGTTATTGATCTTGTGGGCACCGGTATGAGTGAGGTCTTCCCGTTTCAGATAAATCCTCGCGCCAGCGAGGTGATCACTGAGCCTACTGGCAAAGGTCAGGGGCGTAGGCCGTCCGACGTAATAATGGAGATAGCCTTTCAGCTCCTCGATAAAAGACGGATCTTTGGAATATTTTATATAAGCGGCTTCAAGTTCTTTGACGGGACCGTAGAGGGTCTCAGGGACAAAACGCCCACCGAAGCGGCCGAAATATCCTGAAGAATCGGGTTGCTGATGCATGAGTTTATCCTTTCGCTAGTGCAGAAAAGAGACGATTGAGTTTGTCCGCATCTTTGATACCGGGACTCGATTCCACGCCTGAGGAAAGATCGAGAGCCAGGGGTTTGAAACGCTGCCAGGCGGAGACTGCGTTTTCCGGATTGAGGCCACCTGATACGAGCAGAGGTTTTGATCGGGGCGCTTTATCCAAAAGGTCCCAATCCACAAGATGCCCCGTGCCACCGTACTGCCCAGGGACCGCAGCATCGTAGAGGAAAGCTTCAACGTGAGAGGTGAAGGGCTCAGT
>SEDW01000890.1 GCA_004193325.1 Pseudomonadota bacterium
CAGCATTCGCAAATTTTCCAGCGACAAAATTATCTGATACGATCATGTCTGGACGACTGGAGAGAGAAAGCGCATCTGACTCTCTGTGTACGATGCTTCTTTTTCGTCTTGAAACTCTGCACGCTTGCACCAAAAAAGGGTGCAAAAATGCAAGTTTCAGAGTATGTTGCCCGCACATAAATGACTCATTTCGGCGAGGTTTTCATGGCCACGAATAGACCAGACTCATTCAAGTCGCTCAAGACTTTACAAGTCGACGGCGAAACCTTTCATTACTTTAGTTTGCCAGACGCTGTAAAAAACGGCCTCGGCGATATCTCAAAGCTTCCTTACTCCCTCAAAGTTCTACTCGAAAACCTTCTTCGCTATGAAGATGGCGTTATCGTTAAAGCTGAAGATGCGAAAGCTCTTCAGAAATGGCAGGAAACCAAGACATCTCAACATGAGATCGCTTATCACCCCGCCCGCGTACTTATGCAGGACTTCACAGGTGTTCCTGCGGTAGTTGACCTTGCAGCCATGCGTCAGGCGATGCTTGATCTCGGCGGCAAGCCTGAGATGATCAATCCACTATCCCCAGTCGACTTGGTAATTGACCACTCTGTAATGGTCGACTTCTCAGGCACTCCTGATGCTTTCAAAAAAAACGTGGACCTCGAGTTTGAACGTAACCTCGAGCGCTACGAATTCCTTAAATGGGCGCAAAACTCCTTTGACGATTTCCGCGCCGTTCCTCCCGGAACAGGCATCTGTCACCAGGTTAACCTTGAGTACCTTGCCAAGGTTATCTGGACTAAGAAAGACGCTGACGGCAAAACCTGGGCCTTCCCAGACACCTGCGTTGGTACCGACTCACATACGACCATGATCAACGGCCTCGCGGTCCTCGGTTGGGGCGTTGGTGGTATCGAAGCGGAAGCAGCAATGCTTAGCCAGCCCGTGTCTCTTGTCCTTCCAGAAGTTATCGGCTTCCGTTTGAAGGGCAAACTCCGTGAAGGCGTTACAGCTACCGACCTTGTTCTCCGTGTAACGGAAGAACTTCGTAAAGTCGGCGTTGTTGAGAAGTTTGTTGAATTCTTCGGCCCTGGTCTTGATGAATTGGCACTCGCTGACCGCGCGACCATCGCAAACATGGCTCCAGAATATGGCGCTACCTGCGGCTTCTTCCCAATCGATGCCGAAACAATCCGCTTCATGCGCTTTACCGGCCGCGAAGAAAAACAAGTGAAGCTCGTCGAAGCTTACGCAAAAGCCAACGGCTTCTGGCGTGACAACTCGATCGAAGCCAACTACACCAAAACGGTTGAGCTTGACCTCGACTCGGTCGATCCAAGTCTCTCAGGCCCTGCGCGTCCTCAAGACCGCATCAGCCTCAGCAAGGCCAAGACAACTTTCAAAGACAGTTTGCCTAAGACCTTCAAAGTCGCTGAAACTGATCTGAACAAAAAAGCTTCGGTCGATGGTGAAAAATATCAGCTCGAGCACGGCAGCGTTGTGATCACTGCGATCACCAGCTGTACCAACACCTCGAACCCTTCGGTTCTCGTCGCCGCCGGTCTCGTCGCTAAAAAAGCGATTGAACTCGGCCTCAGCGCCAAGCCTTGGGTGAAAGCTTCCCTCTCACCAGGATCCCAGGTTGTAACCGATTACTTGAACGCGGCTGGCCTCACGCCTTACCTCGACAAGCTCGGCTTCCAACTCACCGGTTACGGTTGCATGACCTGTATCGG
>SEDW01000891.1 GCA_004193325.1 Pseudomonadota bacterium
CCAAAGGAGATCACGGCGGGGACTCTTCGTTATAAGCCGGCGACGGCAACCGAGGCAGCGTTCATCGGCTATGACATCAACTTCAATCTCGATCAGAGCGACTCGCAAAAGACCGCCATCGATATGGCTGAAGTCGCTCGCTTTGATAAAAAGCTGAAGGCTGCGCTTACCTTTGTCCCCGCCGCAAACATCGTTTATCTACTTTCAAAGCCGAACGATCCAAAGGCCTTCAAATTCCCTTTGAAGAAGCTCGGTGTAAACACGGCGATCGAAGCGAGCTTTGCCCCCGTGGCCAAGGTTGCAACGACTTACAGCGCAGAGACGAGCTATGGCTACCTCCGCAGCATCACTCACGCGGATGTGAGTGCAGGGAATTACACAGATCGCGATATTCTGATCTTTCAAAGTGTGCCTCTCGATATCGGCCCGGTGGCAGGAATTATCTCTGAGGAGCCGCAGGTGGCTCACTCGCACGTAATCTTTCGTGCGGTAAATCAGAAGATTCCGGACATCTATATTCCCGGGGCTGCTTCGGAGTTTGCCGGCAGTCTTGGTAAGCTCGTGAAGCTCAGTACTTTGGCTGATGATACCTATACGATTCAGACTGAAGCACAGAATCCGTCGCTCCTCGCCGAAGCAGAAGCCTATTGGAAAGCTCGCCGTCCGACTATCGTTGTCCCTGATGCGAATGTTTCAGTGACCGAACTGAGGGTCTGGACCAAGAACAAGGTCGATAAATCTCAGGTGCAGGCCTATGGGGCAAAGGCCACAAACTTTGCGATCCTGGATGAAGCGCTCCGTGCTGAGAATGTGGATCGCTCACTCTATGATGCGAGCTTTATGGTGCCTTTTTCCTACTTCGCCACTTTCATGAAAAGTCCCGTGACCGCCAAAGCCTGCACGACGGCTCAAAAGAAGTGTGACAAGGATCTGAAGGATGAAGCTCTCGCTGGGTCTTGCTCTACCGCGTTCGCTCTTTGCAATAAGGTTGCGGCTTCGTCCGGCAAGCTCAGTGATTTCACTGCCGGCATGCTCGAGAAGAGTAACCGAGAGAAGATGTACACCGATGCTTCGCTGCGTAAGCCTTTTCTTTTCTTTGTGAACCGTCTGATGCGTGAGACGGAGCTTTCGTCGGAAATCCTCGCTCCTATTCAGGCCGCTCTTAAAGCCTATCCTGAGTCACGCCGCATGCGCCTGAGATCAAGCACCAATGCTGAGGACCTCGCAGGTCTCAACGGCGCTGGTCTCTATGAATCGAAGGCCGCTTGTCTGGGTGATGGCGATAACAGTGATGATAAGGATGGCAAGACCTCGGTTTGCCGGACTGCTCTCGAAGTCTCTCGAATGCAGGCTCAGGTGAAAGAACTTCGCGCTCTGAAAGACGAAGACGGTTCGGTCAAGAAGATCGCGGACGAAGTGGAGAGCGATATCAACAAGAAGTACCCGTTGAAACACACCATCCGCTCTGTCTATGCCAGTCTTTGGACCGAGCGCGCCTTCCTCAACCGTGAGTACTACGGTATGGATCACTCCAAGATCTACATGGGCATGCTGGTGCATCCGGCCTTTGTCAATGAGTCGGTGAATGGTGTCGCTGTTTTGAACTTCAATGCGGATAAATCGATCGAAGTGAAAATCGTGAGTCAGGTGCAGGACGTGAGCATCACCAATCCGATCATCCCCGGAGCTTTACCGGAAGAACTCTCTGTCGTTCGTGATGCGGCGGGTTC
>SEDW01000892.1 GCA_004193325.1 Pseudomonadota bacterium
CAGTTCAACGAAGACCTCGGCGCCTGGACGCCACTTTCAGCGATCAACATGGGAGCGATGTTTGAGAATGCGTCCAGTTTCAACAGAAACCTGAACTCGTGGAACGTGAGTAGCGTTCAACAAATGTGGTGGATGTTTGCCGGGGCCATTGCGTTTAACGGAAACATTAGCAGTTGGAACACGTCATCAGTCTATGACATGGGGCATATGTTCTTTAACGCTCAGGCCTTTAATCAAAACATTTCATCCTGGAATACCAGCAACGTTCTCTATATGAATTCCATGTTCCGTGACACGTCATTCAACCAGAATATAAGCACCTGGAATACTGGTAAAGTTACGGGCTTTGACGAGATGTTCCGGAACAATCGGGTTTTCAACCAACCCATCGGCACATGGAACACGAGCCAGGCGCTACTCATGTGGCGAATGTTTCAGGATGCATCGGTATTTAATCAGCCGATAGGTAGCTGGAATGTTAGCAAGGTCACAGACATGTTCGGTATGTTTAGTAATGCTTCGGCTTTCAATCAACCATTAAACACCTGGGATACAACGAATCTTATAATTGCCAGTGATATGTTTTTCCAAGCCACCGCTTTCAATCAACCGCTTAACAATTGGAACGTTAGCAAAGTCAAATATATGGATTCAATGTTCCATGAAATGAGCTTTAATCAGGATATTAGCGGCTGGAACGTCGGACTTGTTGAAAATTTCAATGAAATGTTTTGTAGCAATAATGCTTTCAATCAACCTATCAACAGCTGGAATGTGTCAAGTGCGACCGATATGGGACGTATGTTCGCCTACAGCGTGTTCAACCAAAACTTAAATAGCTGGAACGTTTCAAATGTGACTAGCATGTTCGAAATGTTCCGAAACGACTCCGTTTTCAACGGCAATATAACGAGTTGGAATGTAGGCAACGTTACCACTGTGCAAGACATGTTCGGCGGCGCGATTGCATTCAATCAGGACATTGGAGCCTGGGATGTCGACCACGTGACCAATTTTACCGGCATGTTCTCTGGTGCTTCTGTATTCAACCAAAACCTAAACAGTTGGAACGTCTCTGCCGCAACGAACATGCGTTATATGTTTAACTACGCATTGGCTTTCAACGGGAATATATCAAGCTGGAACGTTGGCAACGTGACGACAATGGAATATATGTTTCGAGACGCCAGGGCTTTCAATCAAAACATTAACAACTGGAATGTTTCGAATGTTACTAATATGTATGGCATGTTCCTGGCTTCATACGCTTACAATCAAAACATGAACCTCTGGAACACCTCAAAGGTTACGAATATGAGCTACATGTTCCACTTGAATCATGTCTTTAACGGCAATATTTCGACTTGGAATACCGGCCTTGTCGTTTACATGGACCACATGTTCGATAACACTAATTTCATTGGCGACTTAAGCAGCTGGAACACGGGTAGCGTAGAAAACATGGAATACATGTTCTGGGGCGCAGGTAATTTCAATTCCAATCTAAATTTGTGGAATGTATCCAAAGTTACAAACATGCAATCCATGTTTGAAAAGGCATATGCCTTTAACGGTGACATCAGTGCTTGGAACACATCCGCTGTCACCAACTTCAGTTTCATGTTCAGCGAAGCAACTGTTTTCAACCAAAACCTCTCAAGCTGGGACGTGTCCCACGCGACCACTATCGAGCGCATGTTCCGCTTAGCCAGCGCTTTCAATCAGGAC
>SEDW01000893.1 GCA_004193325.1 Pseudomonadota bacterium
GTAAAAGTAATGAGTGTTATCAGACCAGTCTTTTGGATTCGATTCCTGGCGATCTTCGCCTGGACCCTAGTCCTTTTGGGTTGTGACAGTCTTTCGGTCTTCACCACTCCCCCTCTGCCTCAGTCCCTGGATAAGATCTCAAGTGTTGAGATCAACGAAGCCGGCCTCTTGGAAATCAACTGGGTGACCAAACCCAACGCTCCGGCAAGCATCTATCAGATCTATCTCGAAGAAGTGGATAAGAACGATGCGGCTCTCCAATTCACATCCGCAGCCTTGAACGCGGCCCCTCTTAAATCAGAAGACACGACAATTGAAACTGCGATCAGTCCCCGTAAAAAGGGCAATCTTATTCATGCGAGCACCGATCTTAAGTACGTGTTCGCAGATATTCTCAAGACTGATAGCCGCTATCTGCTCCAGCTCGTAGAAAAAGGCCGTAAGGTCCCAGCCGGACCGGAAAAGGTCATTCTACTCGAAGTAAGTTTTGCAGGCTTTGCCGCGACGAGTGCTGTAGCTAGCAGCGATTCGGTTAAGCTTACCTGGGCAGCCGTTGATGGCGCCAACCGATATGAGGTTTACGGTGACGAAGGCCTCACCACTCTTTTAGGAAGCACGCCAACCACCAGCATTACGCTACCCATTAAAAACGGTGGCCTTCTCAAAGAATATTTCGTGCGAGCTTATCGCGGGCAACTGGCGTCGCCAGACAGTGTCCGTATTCCCCTCAACCAGTCCTTTGTTGTCATCAACAAAGTGACAAGTTTGACCCCAAACGGGAAATACACCGCCGGCAAAATTCTCGACTTCGAAGTCCAGTTCAGCGAGAAAGTCAGCTTCTACGGCACGAGCACTCTGCCCTTAGTCATGGCCAATCAAAAACGCAATGCTTTCTACGTAAGCGGCAACAATACCAATACGCTTCATTACCGTTATGTGGTGCAAGCTGGTGATGATACGCTCGCTTTGCAAAACGGGACGATTCTCGGCGGTGATTTTGTCGATGGGACGAGCCTTAACGTTGCTGCGAATCTACCGGAAACAGGCGGTAACGTTTCACTAGCTGAAACAAGTTTGTTAGTAATCGACACTATTCCTCCCACGGCGCCGAGTTCTATTGGTTTTAATACTGCAATTTCCAGTACCGGGAATTTTGATGTCTCCTGGTCCACGAGCACGGACCTCTATTTTCTGACCCATAATTTAAAACTCTGTTCTGATATTGATTGCTCTGTATCCTGTACCGGAACAACTGCGGAAGCTGGGATATCAAAAAGTCTGACAATGGTTGCAGAAGGAGCCTATCATGCTTGTGTGCAGGGAGAAGACACAACCGGTTTGACATCAGCCTGGGCTTCCTCGATCTCTACTATCGTTGTCGATGCCTCGCCTCCTCTGGTCACCAAAGTTTATTCGTTGACCGCCAATGGACTCTATAAAGAAGGCCAGGCGGTAGAAATCGCCGTTGAATTTTCAGAGCCGGTATTTGTTTCCCTCCCGGCCCAGTTGGCTCTAAAACTTGAAACCGGTGCGATCGATCGAGATGCGGTCTATACATCAGGGTCAGGTACCAACAGCTTGAAATTCACCTACACTCCACTTGTCGGTGATGCGAACAGTGATCTCAACTATCAGAGCACGACAGCTCTTTCGGCTGGCTCAGGCAGCATCCGTGATGCCGCGAACAATCTTGCATTGCTGACGCTTCCTGCGACTGGAGGCGCCTTACCTCCGCCTCGACTTCCCTCACATCTCCCGCGACGATGACTGGCGTTGACGGAACCACTTATTACGGTTGCGTGCAGGGTGAAGACGTCCTTGGGCATGTTACGCCATGGATCGCATCCAATGCGACCGTGAACGTTGATACCAGTTTTCCGACTGTAGTCGCCGTTACGTCAGGCTCAGCAAATGGTCTTTATGATACGGGCGCGGTGATTTCGATTCTTGTACAATTCTCCGAAGCTGTGAACGTAACCGGTGGAAGTTCCATCCGCCTTGGTCTCGAAACGGGTGCGACAGACTTCTCGGCCCCCTATGTTTCCGGTAGCGGTAGCAATACCCTCACATTCAACTATACGGTTCAGGCTGGCAACCTTACCTCTGACCTGAATTATCTGTCGACCACTGCCTTGGCTTTGAACGGCGGAACGATCAGTGACCTGAACGGCAACACAGCCGATATCAATCTTCCTCTTCTTGCTGGTCCCAACTCGCTAGGATCTCGTCAGGACATTGCGGTTGATACCATCAATCCCACTCCGCCAAGTGCGGTCGCATTTTCAGCTCCTTTTAGTAAGACTCTGAGTTTTTCAGCAACCTGGCTCACAAGCACTGACGATAATTTTGCTAGCCACAACGTTAAACTCTGTAGTGCGAATGATTGTGTTACGACCTGTCTTAGTCCGATTACAACGGCGGGAACCACGACCTCACTGACTGGCGCTAACGGATCAACCTACTTCGCTTGTGTTCAAGGCGAAGACCAGCTTGGACACACATCGGCCTGGATTCCTTCAGGTTCTTCCATCGCCGTAGATACGTCAGCACCAACAGTAACATCGGTCACAGCTACTGATGCGGACGCGGTTTATAAACTGGGTGACGTGATTACTCTGAATGTCGTCTATTCGGAAATTGTGAATGTGACGAGCGG
>SEDW01000894.1 GCA_004193325.1 Pseudomonadota bacterium
TTATTTAAACAATCGCATCGCCGGAAAGAAGAGATTTCCAGAGCCAAGGATGAAATTTCTGTTTCGCAGAAAAAGCTTCGTACGGTTCTTGACTCAATCGACGAGGCTATCATCTCCATTGATGGGTCTTTAAAGATCGGAGAAGACTTCTCGAGAGGTGCGGCGGTGCTTTTCTCCCGTGAAAAGCTGACCAATGCTTCGCTGGCCTCTGCAGTGTTTGCGGGTTCGCAATTGAGCGAAGAGGAAACATCGATCGTCATCAACGCTCTGACCATGTCGATCGGCAATTCTTCTTTGATGTGGGAACTGAACAGTCACACCCTGCCACTCGAATTGCGAGTGAGACAGAGAGAGAGGCAAAAGATTTTTTCACTTCTGTGGAGTCCCATAGTCGATGAAAGTAAAACCGAAATCTCCGGTATAGTCCTTTCTGTGCGAGATGAGACTGAAAAGGTTGAATCGAAGTTACAAGATGAGCTGAGCCATGCGGAAGTTGATCAAAGGATGGTGATTACTCGCGAGCTTATCGAAAGTAATGTCCCAAGAAGCATTCGACTCGTAGCGGATGCTCACGCCGCGGTGGAGGCTTTTCTTTTGTCAGGAAGCGCTGGAGCAGAGACTGGAAGGCCTGAAAGGAAGGGCTTTCTTCGCAGGCTTCATACTTGCAAAGGAGTGGCGAGAAGTTTGGGTCTCGCCCTTCTCTCGACGGCAATTCATCAGCTTGAAGTGAAACTGCAAAGTTTGCAGGCTTCTGCAAAGGTTGAATCAGTCGCGGATAAGATAGCTGCGAACTGTTCCACTATGATCTTGCTCCTGAAGCAGTATCAAAAGGTGCTAAATCTTTTTCAAAGCAGCCGTGGAGCTGTAGAAAATAATAGCGTCGCCCTGATTCTCAACCGGATCATGTCTGATATTCAAGAATCACTTTCCCAGGAGGGATTTTCACGCGCTTCCTTTACATTAACAGAAGATCTACCGGAACGTTTTTCCGAAGACGATTATCAGATGCTCGAATTGCTGCTTGTTCATGGGCTCCGCAACGCGGCCGATCACGGTTTTATTCTGCCCATGAAAAATGGCATTCGTGCTCTTAAGGAAAGGGTTCCGAAGTTTCAAATTCTAATAAAAAAATCTGCAAAAACCACCGAAATGAGAATTACGGACAATGGTCGAGGTCTGGATTGGACAAAGATTCGTGCAATCGCCTCGTCACGATCTTACTCTCCGGTTAAAGGCGAAGATCTGACCGCTGTACTCTTTCAGGATGGAGTAACCACCGCAGGTGATGGCAGTCAAACATCGGGTCAGGGAGTAGGACTTGCAGCTGTTCAGGACGCTTTGACGAGGATGGGCGGACGGGCAATCCTAGCGGATGCTGAGGGGGGAATTGGAACGACTCTCTCGATGATATGGGCCGCAAAAGAAGCCAGTTAAGAACTTAGTAACGGTAAATGGCCGGTATTTGGTCAAGCATTTTAAGCAGATGGACGACTGAAGGGGAGTTGCGGGGCCAAGGCTCAAGTATCTATCAAGAAATATTGATGAACAGCCGATAATGTGTTCATTGATAAAGGACGATAGCATGGCAACTTTCAGACCAAATCTTCTCGTCTCGGTTAGCATCACAGCCTCATTGCTCATGCTCTCCTGCAAGGGTTACGATGCAGAATCTCCGATTCTTAAAAAGAAGAATCTGACTGAGAACGCAAATCCTGGAGTGCCCTCG
>SEDW01000895.1 GCA_004193325.1 Pseudomonadota bacterium
GTTCCAGCTTTGGCGTTCGTTAACAAGCTCGACCGTTCGGGTGCGAACCCTATCCGCGTTGCTAACGCACTGCGCGACAAGCTTCAACACAACACAGTTATCATGCAATATCCAATCGGCGCTGAAATGGATTATGAAGGTCACGTCGACCTCATCACCCGTCAGGCGACATACTTCGACGGCGTTAAAGGCGAAACAGTTCGTAACGGTCCAGTACCAGCGGACCTCGTTGACGAAGTTGAAAAATACCGCGCGATGATGCTCGACAGCATTTCTATGTTCAACGATGAGATGACAGAACTTCTCCTCGAAGAAAAAGATGTACCGTTGGAACTCATCCACGAAACAATCAAAAAAGCTGTTCATGCTCGTCAGATCACCCCTGTCTACATGGGTACTGCGTTCAAGAACAAAGGCGTTCAGAGCTTGCTCGACGCTGTTATCCGTTACTTGCCGAGTCCTATGGACCGTCAATACTGGGGTAACGACAACGACAAGGGCGAAAAAGTCGAAGTCTTCCCAGATGCTAAGAAACCATTATGTGCGATGGCATTCAAGATCGCTGACGAGAACTTCGGCCAGTTGACTTACACCCGCGTATACCAAGGTACTTTGAAAAAAGGCGAGACTTACTACAACCCACGTATGGGCAAGTCTCAGCGTGTAGGTCGCCTTGTACGTATGCACAGTAACGATCGTGAAGACGTTGATGTTGCTTACGCTGGTGACATCATCGCGATGGTTGGTGTTGAGTGTGCTTCGGGTGATACCTATTGCTCTGAAGGTATCAACGTCACTATGGAAAAAATGTTCGTTCCTGAGCCGGTTATCGAGCTCGCGATCAAGCCAGCTAAACAAGAAGACCTTGTTAAGCTCTCGAAAGCGCTCAACCGCTTCATGAAAGAGGATCCTACGTTCCGCGTTTCTGTCGACAAAGAGTCGAACGAAACACGTATCGCAGGTATGGGTGAGCTTCACCTTGAGATTTACGTTGAACGTATGAAACGTGAATACAAAGCGAACGTAATCGTCGGTCAGCCGAAGGTTAACTATCGCGAAGCTCCTACTCAAGGCGCGAAGTTCGATTACAAACACAAAAAACAAACCGGTGGTTCTGGTCAGTACGGCCACGTAGTCGGTGAGCTCAATGTGAACGAGGCGCCGAAAAGCGACGAAGATTCACATGAATTTGTTAACGCCACTGTTGGTGGTTCAATTCCTAAGGAATACATCCCAGGCGTTGAAAAAGGTTACCGTGAGTCCCTCGACAGAGGTCCTCTAGGCGGCTTTAAAGTGATCAACACTAAGTTTGAACTTAAAGACGGTACTTTCCACGCAGTCGACTCTTCTGAGATGGCGTTTAAAGTTGCTGCACGTATGGCGTTCAAACAGGCGTTCCTCGAAGCGAAGCCAGTTATCCTTGAGCCGATCATGCGCGTTGAAGCGGAAACTCCAATGGAGTTCCAAGGTCCTGTACAGGGTGACCTTTCTTCACGCCGCGGTATGCTCCTCGGTTCTGACATCCGTGATGAGTACGCAGTCATCATCGCTGAAGTACCACTAAGCGAAATGTTCGGTTACTCAACCGACCTTCGTTCCAAGACACAAGGTAAAGCGACTTTCTCCATGGAATTCGCAGCTTACCGTCCAGTTCCTTCTTCGATCCAGGAACAACTCGTTAAGAAGTTCCGCGAAGAGCAAGCTAAAGGCGGCAAGAAAGACGA
>SEDW01000896.1 GCA_004193325.1 Pseudomonadota bacterium
TCGATACCTTCGAGACCACTGACAGTCACTGGAATAAGACTACGAGTCGAATAGGTTCCAGAACCCAATTCTCCCGAAACATTGCTACCCCAACACATAGCTTTACTACCTGCACTAACAACCGCACAGCTATGTCCACTTCCACCGGCAACCAAGCTAGCACCGCTGATGCCAGGCACCTTGGTCGGGAGATAGCGGTCGGTTGTAGTTCCGTCACCGACCTGGCCATCCGAGTTTTGTCCCCAGCAATAAACGGAACCATCAGAAATTGTAGATGCACAGATATGGAAGACACCCATGTTGAGTTCTTTCACTCCAACCAAGCCGACTACATCGGTCGGCGTAGCACGAGTGGTTGTCGTACCATCGCCCAGAACACCATTATTATTATTACCCCAGCATTTTACGCTACTGTCACTCTTCATAATTGCACAGTGTTGAAAGGTTCCCCCGTAGATTCTGTCAACACCGCTCAAGCCGCTGACCGCAGTAGGCAAATGACGATCTGTGCTTGTACCATCGCCAATCGCACTTCTGGCGTTATCACCCCAACACATCACGCTGTCATCGCTCGCGACGATTGCACAAGTCGCCCAGTCCGAAGCCGCAATAGAGCGGACAGGAGGAAGACTTTGAACGGAGACTGGCACGAGGCGAGTCGTGATCGTATTATCGCCGATGGCTCCCATCATGTTTTGGCCCCAGCATTTCATCGACCCGTTCGGAAAGAGAGCACAGGCGTGGCCATAGCCAAGAGCAATGCTAGAAACACCACTCAAACCTGCGACAGTGACTGGTGTCGACCGATTCGTTGTCGTGCCATCACCGAGTTGACCATTTGGATTCTCACCCCAGCAAATCACTGATCGATCGGATACAACGATCGCACAGTTGAAATGCTCACCAGATGCAAATTTTTCTATCAACGGAATATCAGTCGGCCGAATAGGGTTAGCGTATCGGCGTTCCGGGCCGACACCGATCTGACCTTTGTCGTTGGCGCCCCAGCATTTTATAGTCTGGTCGATTGCAGAGACGCTACAGCTATGGTTCCAACCAATCGCCATGGATTGGGCGTTAATCACGCCCGTTGCAACAACAGGTAGACTGGAATTTGTGGTCGTTCCGTTTCCAAGCTGACCTTGGGAGTTGCTACCCCAGCATTTCACAGTGGCGTCGGCTGCAAGAATCGCACAGGTATGATAGAAGCCTGCGTAGACGCTATTAACGAGTCCAAGACTCGCTGCATTGACTTGTACAGAGGTTGCACGATTTCCAGTAGTGCCATCACCAATCTGTCCTTTATCGTTAAACCCCCAGCAACGTGCTTTCTGATCGGCTTGCACTGCACACGCATGATCGTATCCAACGGCAAGGCTCGTCACTCCTGTGAGGCCAGACACCGCAACTGCTGCTGTACGAGTCGTAGTGGTCGTGTCTCCGAGCTGACCTACGTTGTTCCTGCCCCAGCACTTAACAGTGTTCGCAGGAGAGATCAGGGCACAGGTATGGTTACCTCCTCCCTTAATGCTTGCCACAGATGTCAGAGATCCGACATCGACAGGACTCAAGCGATCCGTTGTAGATCCATCACCCATTTGATAATAGTTGTTCATGCCCCAGCATTTCACGCCAGAGCCAGTCGCAAGAACCGCGCAGCTGTGCGATGCGCCTGTGGCCACACCGATGATTCCGCTAAGTCCTGGGACTAAAGTGGGAAC
>SEDW01000897.1 GCA_004193325.1 Pseudomonadota bacterium
TCGACATCATTCCCAATGCGAACAATTCCAACCTGAGGAATCTTGCAGACTTCGCCGCCGCTCACTGCAAAGCCGAAGCCATCAGCCCCAATCACAGTTCCCGCATGAATCAATGCCCTGAGGCCAATGATACAGTCGTTGTAAACGACAACATTCGGGTGAAGGACCGAGTCTGCACCGATCTTTACGCCCTTGCCGATATACACACCCGGATAGATCACGACCCGATCGCCGATGACGGCACGGTCTTCAATGTGAGCGCCGGGATGGATACGAACGTCTTTGCCGATTTCAGCACCTGGATCAACGTAAGCATTTTCATGAATTCCTAGAGGACCATGATCCGGCTTATAGAAATCGAGCGCGAGCTTGGCAAAGATAAACTGCGGGTCTTTGTGAACGAGCTGCACCCCTGAAAATCCAGGTTGCACTTCTTTAACGACCAAAGCCGTCGCCTGACTCTGTGGGAGAAGATGAGCAAATTCCGCGCTACTGAAAAAGCTGATCTGTCCGGCCTTGACCTTATCGATGGCAGCGACCGAAAGAATCTCGACATCGCTGCTCTTACCCTCAGGGATATGCGCCGTCAGATTAAATCGACCGATGATGTCAGCTATTTTCATCTTAGCGCCTTTCCAGGTAGAGATCGACGAGGCGAGCCGCATCGCCCACATAACTCGACGGAGTGAGAGCTTTAAGCTCTTTTTTCAACTCCGGACTCAATTCCGCACAAGCATCGATGACTTTGACAAGGTCATCTCGCTCCACGCGTTGACCGCGAGTCGCAGCCTTCAATCGTTCATAAGCATCGAGAACACCAAAGCGTCTCATAGCCGTCTGAATCGCCTCTCCCAAGACTTCATTCGCACCTTCAACATCAGCATGAATCACATCAGGCCGAGGACTGATCTTATCGAGACCTTTGCGAAGTGCCTGCGAGGCGAGGACGGTATGACCGAAGAATGTTCCGAGCACGCGCTGCACGGTAGAATCCGAAAGATCGCGCTGCCAACGGGAGATCAGCAGTTTATCTGCGAAATGGTTCGCCAGAGAATTCGCCACACCGAAGTTTCCTTCAGCGTTCTCAAAATCGATAGGATTGACTTTGTGAGGCATCGTCGAGGATCCGACTTCGCCGGCTTTGACTTCCTGCTTGAAGTAATCGTTTGAGATATAGGACCAGATATCGCGACAGAGACCAATCGCGATCGTATTGTAGCGGCGCAGAACATCGGTGAGGGCGACCATGGAATCGTGATTTTCGATCTGGGTCGTCAGCAGATTTTGTTTGAGGCCCAGGCGATTCTCAATAAAGCGGCGCGTGTTCTCGATCCAATCCACATCGGGATAAGCTGCGAGGTGAGCGTTGTAGTTAGGAAAGATTATTGATATCTTCCGATGTGCAGGCAAAGTGAATGAAGGCAAGCGTGCGATCATTTTCACCGACTAACACTTCACGTAAATAGTATTCCACGGCTTTGACATCGTGGTTCGTCGTTTTTTCAAGTTCTTTGACTCGCAAAAGACCCTCGGGATCCGCTTCTTTGATAACAGCCGTGAGCTTTTGCTTGGCGTTAGCACTCAACTCAAAGTCGATCTCAGCGGATTCTGAGAGGTGCAGGAGCCATTCAGCTTCCACTCGTAAGCGATAGCTGATGAGTGCCGCTTCGCTCACGAGGGGCGAGAGTTTATCGAGTTTGCTACGGTAACGTCCGTCGACACGGTTCAAGCAAGGCTCCTTCGCGATCCAGAGGAAGTGACGCATGAGTCAGGCCAAAGAAAGATTTTACAGTCAAGATCCTATATCACGAGGTTTACAGCAGTTCCAGTGGACAGCATCATCTCGATCGGATAAATAGTCGATGCAAAGCGCTATCAATTATCCTCCTCGAGAAAGGCTCTAAGTCCATGGGAAATGTGAGCATTGTTGTTGGTGCCCAATGGGGTGACGAAGGTAAAGGCAAGTGGATCGATATCCTCGCTCGTGACACGGAAATCGTGGCCCGCTTTCAAGGCGGAAACAACGCAGGACACACTCTCTACGTCGATGGCCAAAAAGTCGTCCTCAAACAAATCCCCAGCGGAATCTTTCATCCTGGCAAAATCTCGACACTCTGCTCGGGTGTCGTAGTCAATCCAAGCCAGCTCGTGGCTGAGATCGATATGGTCGCTGCTTTTGTTAAGCTCGTTCCCGAACGCCTCTGGCTTTCCGCTCGCGCGCATGTCATTTCGCCTTGGCATATTCATCTCGATACCAAAGCGGAATCGGAAGCTGCCAACCCAATCGGCACGACCAAACGCGGAATCGGCCCGACTTATGCTGAGAAGGCGAACCGCACAGGCATTCGCCTTGGTGATTACGTTAACAACGCTCATCGTCAGGACTGGTACGAGACTCTCTCGAAGAGTAATCCTAAGTTTGCTGCGCATCGCCAAGCGCATGCGGATCAGTGGCAAGAGTTCGAAGACGCAGCGGCTAAGCTCGCTCCCTTCGTCGTCGATGCCGAGCACATGGTGCGTGAGCAGATCAAAGCCGGCAAACGTGTCCTTCTCGAAGGCGCGCAAGGGGCTCTGCTCGATATCAATCACGGTACCTATCCATTCGTGACCTCGAGTGAGACAGCGGCTGGCGGCGCGTTTGCAAGCCTTGGCTTCGCACCCCGTTCGATCGACAAGATTTACGGCGTGGCTAAAGCCTACGTGACCCGCGTTGGATCCGGCGCCTTCCCTACCGAACTCAAAGACAGCGTTGGCGAGCACATGGCCAAGGTCGGTAAAGAATTCGGCGCCGTCACAGGCCGTCCTCGTCGCTGCGGCTGGCTTGATGCTGTTGCGTTGCGCTACAGCGGAGCGATCTCGGGCTATGACGGATTGATTCTCAATAAAATGGATATCCTCACCGGTCTCGACGAGATCAAGGTTTGTATCGCCTACGAGCACCCAGTGCACGGCCGTATCGAGAACTTCCCTTGGGATCATGCGATCCTTGCTGAGTGCAAGCCTGTTTATAAGTCTTTCAAAGGCTGGACAGAAGAACTTCCACAAGGCGGCAAGATCAGCGATCTGAACAAGAATGCGCTGGATTATGTGAATGGCGTTGAGGAGATTCTTGGTTTCCCTGTTTCGATGGTAGGGACAGGCGTGAATCGTCAGGATGCTTTGTTTCGTTGAAATCTTCGATTGCCCAGCGGCTTAGGCTTGCTGGGCTTTTTTGCATCAAACAATGTTTTATTGAGATTCTGAACTCGTAGTCAGGTGTGATCTTTTTCTCTCGTCCTCTTCAAAATTA
>SEDW01000898.1 GCA_004193325.1 Pseudomonadota bacterium
ACCACTGCAATCCCTCAAGGGAATGATGCGGCCGAGGTGCCAGCGATATTCGCCATCGTGCCTTCGCAAACGGTATTCACCATCTGCAGGAATTTTGTCCGCCGAGGCTCGCTCCCAGAGCTTACGGGTCTTGTCTCTCTCCTCGGGATGAATGGCCTCCAGGAGTTGTTCCACGACATGATCCGGACTAAATCCCAGATGATTCTTGACATTATAGTTTGAGTAGTCGGCCTTACCCTCAGTCGAATAGCTCCACACCAGCTGAGGGATGGCTTCGATCAGCGAACGGAAATGCATCTCACTCGTCTTGAGCTTTTCCTCGGCCAAAATCTTTTTGGTAATATCCGTTAACATCCCAAGCGTTCCGGAAATATTTCCGTGGCGATCTCTCAAAGGGTTACAGGCCACGCGGGTCCAGATCTCTGATCCATCTTTTTTGAACATACGGAAGACATAGTTCTCGTTTTTTCCCGATTCTCTGTGGGCTTTATTTTTCGCAACGATGGCGAGGCTGCCCTCATCCATGAACATAGCTAGGGACTTTCCCAGCATCTCAGAAATATCGTAACCGAGCATCTCGGCCATTCTTTGATTCACAAACTTGGTTTCGTTATCGAGATCGAGTAGCCAGATTCCTTCATTGGCTGTATCGACGATTTGCTTATAGAGCTCTTCACTTTCCCGCAGTGCCTCCCGAGTCCGGAAGAGGATCGCACCTCGGGCCAAATCCCGGACTTTCGGAAAATAAAAAGGGAGAAGACACGCTGTTCCGAGCGAGACCGCTGCTGTGATGACTTTCATCGTCGCCGCAAACCAGTAGGCCGGTACCCAGACGTTGAGGATTTCGACGAGATGCGTGAGACCGCAGGCGACAATGAAGGCCCCGAACGCTGCATAAATAAATTGAAAGGGAAGCTCCTTAACCTTTGCTATCAAAAGCATCAGGCTGAATGAGATTGTCAGATAAGAAAGGAATATAATCGCATCAGAGGCCACGTTTGCCACGAGCAGCGATGGAGTCCAGAGATAGCAGTGCCCGTGAGGCATAAAGCCTTCAGTGGAAAATAATTTTTGCAGCAGATCGGTCATCGACAGGTTCCCCCACACGAAAATTTTCGTCGAGAATTTGAGGAATGTTTTGATAGGTCTTGATATACTTACAGCGCAACAATTCCCTAATTTATACGGTAACAATTGTGAAGGTGCGAAAACTGAAGAGAGCAATTAAAGAAATTTCTCTGCTTTTTCACAGGTTTCCTAACTTCGCACTCAATTGTATAAAACATTCTTTCTCATGCAATTCCATCTCGCTAGTACTTTTGCAAAGTCTGTATAAAATTTAAGTCTAGTAAATTCGACATGGTTTGTTTTGGTATTTTTATAACTGTTTTTATTTGTTTTCTAAATGAATCGACTTAGACTAGTCCGTCTGAGTTAGAGTTTCGGACAAAATGAAACGGAGACGATCGTTTATGCCAACTGTCGCTGGTCAATACACTATCACTCTCGACGACGATCCGATCGTGCACAAGATCATCAGTCAGGTTACGGGCGTGCCGTCGCTGCCTTTTACCTGTCCGAAGAAGCTTTTGCGCAAATCGACTTCCCTATCCCCCATCGCAGTCTTTCTCGATATCAACCTCAAAGAAAACGTTTCAGGTCTCGACTGCCTGCCGGAGCTCCGAAGATTATGGCGCATGGCCCCGATTCTCGTGAT
>SEDW01000899.1 GCA_004193325.1 Pseudomonadota bacterium
TTTCGACTCTCCTGATATTTATCGTGGAGAATCTTCACCGCAACCGGAGCACCCGTAACAGGATCCTTAGAACGGAAGACGCGACCAAGGCCGCCGGCCCCGACTTCGTATTCGATCTCATAAGGTCCAATTTTATGGATAGGCGCTGGCGCCGTCATTCTTTGCCCTTCAACGGTAGTTTGCCTTTGTTCTATCGGCAAAGAAGGGCGCAGGTTGACCCCGGCATGCGCCAGGGCATTTGGCAGAATTACGAATTAGGTCATTAGATTCAAAGATTCTGAGTATCTGTAACCGATCAGATCAAGGTCACTTAAAATTTCATCGTAGTAGCTGTCCGCGTAGTAGCCGAGCAGTCCCATCGTCAAAGAAAAGGATTCATACGTAAAGGCTGCATTGAGCACCTCGATGCTGAGTTCGATTCGTCCCTCAGGAGTGATCGAAAACTTTGCCATCGTCGCACGGGAATTGAGCTCAAGCAGAAGACGCGAGATCTCCGGCCAGCTGTCCCAGTCGATGGAAAGATCAACAAAGGGCTGAACGACAAAACTAATCCACGTTTCCGTCATGATGATAGACAGAGGAAAAATCTGTTCTTCCCCGCGGAATCCAGTCTTCCACATTCCATCGCCTTCACGCCGAAACGCCCAGCCATAATCAGCAAGAAAGGATTCCAGCAATTCGCTTGTGCATCGATTCATAAGTGATTGGCCCCATTGTCGGTATATAATGAGGCTATCGAGGAAATACGCTGTCTGTCAACCAAAGGTATTGCTTAGGAGTTTTAAAGCATGGAGAAGAAGGCCCAACTGCCCCGCTCCGAAGGCCTTCGCCGAAAATGGCTCGAAACTCTTTTAAAAAAAGGTTTCTCGCTTGACGAAGGTCACTTCTCTCGTTCAAGCGGAGGCGAAAGCGCTTATCTCCTGATCCAGCCCAAAGCCAATTCGCAGCTCACGATCCTCTTTCACGGCACTGGAAATGATCAGCTTTTCACCTGGCAAAAGATGATCGAAGCTTTACTCAGTAAAGGCCGTAGCGTTTTAACTTTTGATCTCGATGGTCATGGATATGCGAGCAGCACCCTTCTCTACCGAAAGAAGTTTTGGGAATCTGCTGAGGACCTGAGAGCCTTTCTCAGCTCCAAAGGTCTGAGCGACTACCCCTATGAGTTAGTCGGCTACAGCCTTGGGGCTCTGCTTGCACTCGAGGCGGCGAGCCAGCAAACCCTTAGACCGACGAAGATTGTCCTTATCGCATTGCCGCTAAGAATCAAGATAGGCCTACGCTTCGCTTCTTTGGAAGCCTTCAGTATCACGAAGCGTTCATTCTTTCAGCAGTGGGCGAATTATGGTTGGCGGGAAACCTTCCCAGCGGTCGGACCCATTCGCCGAAAATCTTTTCCACTTCGCATCGATTCCGATTTCGAGGGCGCATACCCGCAGATGGTCGATCAGTTACTTAGAGATAAGCCTCCGCTCGAACTCTTAACAAAATTGAGTCAGAATTGCTTAGCGGTCTTTGGAAGTCGGGATACACTCGCCCGTGCAGAAGACAGCTCTCTGTGGCGAAACGCAGACAAAGATAGAGGCCGGGATAAAGGCCTTGAAATAGTCGTCATCGACAGAGCGAATCACTTTCTGCTACCGTTTCAAAGACAAACAATCGACGCCATCACCACATGGATTGATACATGAATTCAGCGCCTAAAATCGATGTTCGTTGTTGGTTAGCCCCCAAATTTCAAAAGCGTCTTACCTTTCGCGCCATCCGCGTGATTCAGGGTATGACGGATGAGGTTATGAAAACCGACCTCGACGAGATCTGGGCGCAAAAGATCTCGGATCTGGTGAGAGAAAGCCAACTCGATTACGGAGTCGTGCTCGGCTTCGATCAGGTGTTTAATCACGACGATGGCCAGCCTTGTCCGAGTCATACCCAAATGTATGTTCCGCCTGAATGGGTTTTTAAGGTTTGCAATAAATACGATAACCTTCTCCCAGGCCCAAGCCTCAATCCCTTCGCTCACGATGCGATGGAAAAGCTTGAGTACTGCATTCGCGAAGGCGCTGTGCTAATCAAGTGGCTCCCCGCAACCCAAGACATCGATCCAGCGAGTCCAAAGCTTGACGCCTTCTATAAACGCCTCGCCGAGGTTCAGATTCCGCTCCTGATTCATATGGGCGGCGAGCGTACCTTTGCCGAGCTGTCGCCAGACTTTGCCCGTCTCGATCGGGTCGAGGTTCCCCTTGCTGCGGGCATCCCCGTGATCTGTGCTCACTCCGTCACTCGTGTCTTGGGCACAAGGGAGGAAGACCAAACTCCCCGTCTTCTCGAGCTCTTGCAAAAGTATCCACACCTCTATGTGGATAACTCTGGGATCTGCAATCCCTCACGCTTTGCACATTTACCCCGACTGGCAAAAGA
>SEDW01000119.1 GCA_004193325.1 Pseudomonadota bacterium
CAATTTAACTAAGGATGGATATGCGGATCTTCGCAGTCTCTGCGCTCACGTTTCTGTCTCTTTGTCTCAGCTCCTGCGGTGTCGAACCGATCGAAGAATCCTCCCAGCTCCTCTTCGCATCGAATTCCAATGAATGCAAAGTCCTTACAAGTCTTGTGAAAGACGTCAAGGTGCCGAACAAAGGTTACGGCACCCTTACGATCACACACCCTGAGATCGTTTCGAATTTTACGTTTATCAAGACTGTATCGAAATTTACTCAGGTGAAATCAACGACCGATGCTCAGCAGGTCCTTCGCCGAATCATCAAATCGTTTTTGATCAAGACTGTGCCTGGGGTGACACAAGAGCAGCCCCTTCGGCCCTTCGTGATTCCTGAACTTCTCTGTCCGGTTCTCGATTCGAATCAAGCAAAAGCCAGCTTCTGCGGAGCCCAGTTTTTTAATGATCAACCGGCTGCGATCACGGCCGCCATCGCCTTTCTCGACAAAAAAGAAGCGTTCGGCAACTTTGCTGCTATCGACAAGATCTTTCAGCCGCTCACATTTATCAAAAGACCCCCACGCTTTGATCTGCATTCGACAGAGCAAACGGTCGAGGCACGGATCGTCTATGGTCTTCGTGATGCAACCGGTACCGACCGAAAGCCCGCAACAATCATCTTGGAGTTTGCAGGGACCTCACAGAAAGAATTCTATGAATCCCTCGTCAAACTCTTCATTGAATTTAAAGACCAGAATACTGCGGCAGCAAGAAAATCCTGGGCACAAGGCATAGAGAAGGCGCTCGACAGCTTTCTCCTCGCCAACTCCGGAACGAGCGGACGCTGGGCGATCAATCAGGTTCGCATGAACGAGCTCGCCTTCCGGGGAAACGATATTCTCTGGGATTTCCGTGAATACAACTTTCCGAGTGCCAACGCTGCGGTTGCAGACTTTCAGCAGGTGCCAGTCGCCAACACACCATGGGTGGACTTCGAGACGCAAGATCGCGATCCTGCAGCGATGCAGGATAAGTTTGTGGAATTTCTCTTTGAAAAAGGCCTGACTCAGGATGATCTCGATGCCGAGCAGTCGATCGATTTCTTCGAGGAATTCATGGCGAATCCCAAGGTCAAGGTCAAGAATTCAGCCAAGCTGCAGACTTTCGTTCAGACGTTGAGCAAACAAAGAAACGACAGCGGCGATCCAAATTTTAAGGCCTTCGCCTACCATCTCGATGCCAATTGGAAAGCGCCTGCGGCTTTGGCGAGACCCGGCATGCGATTCTTTGATGGGGATACGCAGTGGTCGCGAAATCTCAAGGAGAGTTGTCAGGGCTGTCATGTGTCGTCCTCATCGATTGCTTCGGACGAACGCATCGATACCGTTCAGGGCTTTTATCATATCAGTCCACGCCTCTTACCGAGTTCTGCCTCGGCCGGCACCCCGCTTGCCGGATCGAACATCCTGTCGCCTTTTCTCCTAAGGGAGACTCTGATGCGCTTTCGATCCATGATTCAGCTCGTGGGCTGTAATGATCCTGCGCCGACTACCCCAACACAGCCGACAACTCCAACAACGCCGACGAATCCTCCGGACGAGGGGCACAGTTCCGGGAATGTGAAGTCTTTGATCGTGGGCGAGAGAAAACTGGTGGCCCAGTCGAACTTTACTTGTGCTCACAAAAGCGGCGATCAGAAGGTCACACAGTGCACCACATCGAGCAGCATGGATTCCTATACCTGCAATGACGGTCACACTGAGCTCGTTCGCTGTCTTCAGGCCAGTGGCACCCAGTGGCTGGTGGCCTGTGAATCTGGAGCCAACCGGAAAATCGCTCAGCCGACTCTACTCAACTCCTGCGATATGCCTCTGCCTTCCCACTAAAAAAACTGCCTCAGATCGTGAGATCCAAGGCAGTTCCTAACAAAGTGTATTGTGTAAGACCGGGGATTTATCCTCGGTCTTTTTTTTAGTTTTGACGAATCAAACCAAAAGCGAGATCGCGCGTCACGTCAGTTGCTGGCGAAATGAGGTTGCCGTAGCTTGCTGTGTGAAGAACAGCATCGTAGCGGCCTTCTTCGTTGCGTGTCAAAGTCAGTTCAACGAGTTGACCGTCAGCTGGGCGAAGATCAACGGCACAAGCGAGCTTTTGAAGCTTGCGAGCCGCTTTGGTTTCTACGCACTCAAGGCTGTAGAATTCTTCGTTCGTGTCAGTTACTGGCGAACCAAAACCCGAAGTGACCAGGTGGTAATTTGCGATGTAAGTACCGTACTCGTCACGAGTTACTGTGATGTTTTGAAAGTTGCCGTCGAGGGGACGAGCGTCGAGGGTAAAGGAGTAACGAGCGTGTGGCTTGCTGGCATCAGGAGCTGAAGCGCTTTCAGAATTCTGAGCGTTAGAACCACAGGCGATCATGCTGGCGAAGAGAGAAACGAGTACAAACGTTTTCATAAGATAATCCTTGAGTTTGGCGTGGTGAAAAAATCAATCGGGTAAAGAACGCGTCGTCTTCATGGTCGAAACTTAACGCAGAGGAAGACGCCGGGTATCGATAAATCTACGGAGATTGCGAGTTAGTGTTCACCTCTGGCGAACAGACTGCTTTTCGGGTCAAGTCAGGGCCTACAGCCCGAAAATTGAGTCCAGAATCGTGCGGAACTTAACGCCATTGATCACAAAGATCAAGTATTATCTAGTTAAAGTGACGTAGTAGGGTCTAAGTCTATCTTTTCATTGCTTTGAGCCCTGGATTCCTTTACCTAATAAGCCGCAATGCCCTCACTGGGGGCTGCCGCTTTGAGAGGCCTTATGATCGATTCCGCATCCATAATTCTATCGAGCACGAGTATCGTAGCTCTAAGAACGCTCGTGGCTCTCCGCCGCTCAGTGGATTCGAAATTTTCCTACAGCTTTATCTCTAAGCGCATTGGTATCAAGTCGCGCAGTTATCTCTCCGAAGTTTTTCAGGGCAAGAAGAAGCTGAACGACAAACACATTGTTCCCATCGTCGATCTCTTAGCACTCGAACTCCCGGAGGCCGAACTTCTCAAGGGCAAGCTCCTCCTGGAAGTGGCGGATCTAAGTCAGGCAGAAGCTGATCGCTTGCAGTTGACCGTGCAGGATTCGGAGAAAAAACTGCGATCGAGCACTGTCGCAATCAGTGATGTCCGCGATATCAACCTCGTGATGATACTTGCTGTCTCGCTCCATCTCTTCCGAGAAGGTCAGGCCACGAGAAGGCAAGTCATCGATCTCTTCAGTCGCGACAGGCATTTTGAAGTGGAAAGAGGATTGGCCGATCTCATTAAGAACGGCATTCTCGTGAAAGAGGGAGAAGTGTTGAGCTACTCACCAGAGTATGCGCACAGTCTACATCTCTACACCTCAACGACGCTGAAGAATCAGGCTGACTATTTGAAGGGATCACTCAAAGAAGCCTTGGGGCATGTCGATGATTTTGAGCAAAATCGTGACGAAACTATTTTTTATAGTGGAATTATCACGGCTGATAAAAAGAAATATCTGGAGGCGCTCGGGCACGTGAAGCAAAGTCTTCGAAGCGTGCAGTCGCGGATCGAATCAAATCCCGCCGACACCCTTATCAGGTTCAATGTACAGATTTATCCAATCATTACGAAAGAGGAAAAATAAGCGATGATGTCCTTGATTCTCAAAAAAATCCAAGTGAGCCTTGGCCTAAGCCTCTCAATCGCAGCGTTATCTCTCGGAATCAGCAGTGGAGCAGAGGCTTCGACCGGACGTCTGGCCCGGGCCGAGTTTATTTATCTTCAGTATATGGCTGACTCTCAAGACTATCAGGCTGCTCAGACTTATGTCGTGGTCGAGGGCAGTAACTTCATTGGTCTGCAAAAAGCCTTCAGTGAGACGAGAACCTGTCTCTTCGGATTTAACCGAACCGATTCCGAAGGCTATGATCTGATGGCCGTCGAAACAGAGTTCGTCTGCTTCAATACCGATCGCTACAATCTCATTCTCTACAAGGAATACTGCGTGTCCGGAGGTCCCGGCTGCGAGATCGATCCGGCAGGCATCTCGATCGGGATCGGCAATTTGAATATTTTTCAGGGCGAACCCTCGACCGAAGAACCTAAAAATCCACTCTTGAGCAATCTGACGAATCAGTTTCCCACTGAGCTCATCATCAAGCTAAATGGCGACGAAGCGACTAGCGAATGGAAGCCCCGTCCGCTTCCAGGCCGCTACAACGGTAGTCCGCTCATCCTCGGCCGATAATTCACGAAAAAAAAGCCATTGAGCAAATGCTCAATGGCTTTTTCTATAGAATCAAGGGGTCTGCCAGTACACGGCCGTCCGTCCCGTCTGTGTACCAAAGGTATAACCCACAATGAGTTTTGAATCGTTCACTGCATGTCCGTAGCTAAACTCGCGACCAGGCAACGTGCCGAGGTTTACGAGTTTGCCGTTCCAGTCCCAAAGGCAGGCATGAAGATTTCCGCCATTGAAGTTCGCCCCGCCTGTACCGAGACCAAAGCGACTGAACGCGTTGCCGGTTGAAGCTCCGATACCAAAGTCCGCGTCGACCATAGCCTGATCCCAGACAAAGGCGTGGACCTGACCGCTTGTGGTCTCGCTGTTACCGATGACCTGACCCAGCTCATTGATACCGTCCGCGTAGCTGTTCTTTCCGCCAAGCGTTCCAAGGTCAACCATGCGTCCGTTCTGCCAAAGAAAAGCATGCCACGAACCGTCAGCGGTTTCACTGGTGCCGGCAACCCAACCCTTTTGATTGATAGCGTTGGCAAAAGAAACTTTGCCGCCCAATGTACCGAGTGCTTTGGGTTGGCCATTCTCCCAGAGAGTGGCGACGCCACCGCTGTTCCCTACGACCTGGCCCTTGTCATTGACGTCTTCCGCTGCGCTGTCGGAAGCGCCAGCGATCGGCGTGAGTGCGCTAAGGCCTTGCCCTTCGCGCCAGATGAAAGCACGCGTCTCAGGAGCGAGGTCACCTTTAGCGGCGATATTTGCTGTACCAACCACGATTCCATTTTCGCTGATCCCGCTGGCTGAGCTGAAGTTGCCACCAGGAAGCGTTCCGATATCGAGGACGTTGCGATTGGGAAATTTGACGAAGGCGTGAGTGTCGCCTGAGATAAGATCCGCTTCGCCAACGATCTGTCCTGCTTCGTTCACATCACGTGCTTCCGAGTTGTAGCCACCAAAGGTTACGAGCTCATGGATAACAGGTGGGGCGTCATAATTCCAATTCGTTGCAAAGCCGAGGCCACTCACGGTGAGCGCCGAAGCAATTGCGAGCGAATTCAGGCTTCGAATATTCATGAACGAACTCCTTCTCTTTGATAAATATGCGAACAATCTATGCTGTCTTGAACTAGCGAAAGGTATAGCAGAGCAAAGTCTGTATTGCTCATTCTAATCGTCGTTTGGGATGAGTCGATTCCCAAAATAGATCGCTCATCTCCCTTTAAATCCAGGACCAAATGATAAGCGCAAAGAAATTTGATCAAATTTTTCAAGGGCTCGGGAAATTTTATGTATTGAGGGGAAGTAAATCGTAACGAAATTGAGCGAAAGATTTGCTGAAACCATTGCCAATTCTTTCGCCCTTAAAAACGTAAATAACTTTGTTCATGCTGAACTTTGTGCAAATTCTGCGGCTTTTATTTGCAGAATGCAGTCGCGCTAGGCTTGGCGGGTTTCAAAAGACGTTGTCATGACTCCTCGTCTCAGTTCTATTGCTCTTAGGCGAAAGCTATTACCAATGAGGAAAGCAAACATGAAATCGAGAAAAATATTCGGCCCGATGCTTTTGGCACTCGGCCTGGTGACGACAGCCGTGGCCTGCAATGACGATGATGACGATGATATCGTTGTTGATCCCGCACCGCCGCAGACAGACAACACGACGACAGGCGCTGGTCTGGTCCCTGCGACTAACACCTCAATCGCGCTCATGAACAAAACCTTCGAGACCAACTGCCTGACCAAGGGCGCTTTGGATTTGAAGTCCTCGACCCGCGAGATCGCTTTCACCGATGCGAGTAGCTTTGTCAAAAAAGAATCCTATTTTCTTGGTGACGACTGCGGTGTCTCACCTTATCTCAACTACCGTGTGACTGGCACGTATTCGGAAGCGGTGGTCGATTCCGAGGCCGCGCGCATCCATTCGATTGACTACACCGTAAACGATGCGTTTCTCACGCCAACCAATGAAACCCAGGTTGTGAGCTTTAACACGACATCCTTTTGCGGCAAGACGGATTGGGCTTTGGATACTGAAGTGTCCATCGCAGGCTTGACCTGCACAGGCTTTACAGTGAAGGCGGGAGACGTGATACCTGACGTCTATGCGCAGGAAGACAATACGATTTACTTTGGAGAAAGCTTCTCGCTGCTCCTCAATGGTAGCTCACGGCCGACTGGGCTCGATCGTGATGTACCTTATACACAGCTCTAGGCCCCAAGTTATCTTGATCTAGGCGGGTGCAGCTCCGATTTAAGAGCTGCACCTCTTTTTATTGGGTAAAGGGAAATGTGTCGGGAGTTTCATGGGGATTGGCGGCGATGCCGAGAGGTCTGAGAGCAGATGTGTTGTCGATATAGAGCAGAGCATCATAGCGCCTAGGCATGATCGTGGGTACGTAGTTCCCGAGGCTGTCCCGCTCCGGATGATAGATGACGCCGACTGCTCGGTGGCCCCGCGGATCGACAAGTTCCCCTTCGTCTTCCAGACCTGAGAAAATCAGCATCTTATCCTCCGCACTCACTTCGTGCATCGCTGCTTCCCAACTGTTGGGACGAGCCTTCGGCATGTCCATGACCTTGGTATCCCCGTCCCAGCTGCGCCCAGCGATTACGCTTCCCTCGTAGCTGGCAAAGCCTACGAGCACTGTCTGATCCTCACCATGGCGCTGACGCGAGAGCTGGCCGATATTCACTTCGCCTTCATCGAGCATGTCTGTAAACCTTGCATCACCGATGTGCGTGTTGTGAGCCCAGACAATGCCCTTCGATTCATCGCCGTGATGAGTGAGCAGACGATCGAAGGTATCCATCATGTGTGTATCGCGGAGATTCCAGGAATCGGGGCCGCCACGCATCATGATGCGATAGTACAGTTCCGCCGACTTCACAACGAATGCATTCTGCTCACTGTTAAAAAGGGCCTCGGGATCTTCGTGATGTCTTGAGGCAGATCGAATCGAATGCAGAAGTTTAACCACCTCTTTTTCACAGGAATCGGAGAGATAGTAACTCGCCCTCGCATAATTCTGTTCTTCGTCGCCGTAGGGCTGAAAACAGGATTGAACTTTCTCCAGCGCTTGTGAAGCGTCCTTTGGCAGTTTATCGAGATTATCTTTAATCGCGCGCATCGATTCCCAAAGACTGTAGACATCAAGACCGTAGAAGCCAACTTTTTCGTGTTGAGGTAAAGGATCGTTATGGCCTTTGAGCCATTCGAGAAAACGCGCAGCTTCTTCATTGGCCCAGAGCCAAGTGGGCCAGCGATCGAAGGAGTGCAGGACTTCGCGGGCGTTTTTGCCGCTATTTGGGTAGCCCTTGACGAAGCGATTGAGTTTGTAACAGTCAGGCCAGTCGCCTTCGACTGCAATGAAAGAAAAGTTTTTTGTTTCGATCAGCTGTCGCGCGATACGTGCGCGCCACCCGTAATATTGTGATGTGCCATGACTCGCTTCGCCTAGCATGACGATTCTGGAGTCCTGGATTCTTTCAAAGAGAGGAAAAAGATCTTCATCGTCCTCCAGGGGCAGGCTATGCATTCTGATCTTTTCTTGAAAGCTATGACTGGCTATTGGTTCTGCTTTAAGGCGACGAAGGCTTCCGACCATGTCTTTACTCCTTTACATGTCTATCTCGAAATCGTGGCGCGAGATCCGCTGATTCGATCCTAGACAAGCAGGCCTTGGAGTCGCAATAAAAGAGAGTAGACTACGAAGAGGCGGGAGCCATTGATGGGAAAGATTTCAAGCCTTTATGTGATTTTACGTCATTTGAAAAAAAGCCCAGCCGGATGGCTGAGCTCTGCGGCATGGATCAGGAATAAAGTTTGGGATAAATCTTTTTCGACGC
>SEDW01000900.1 GCA_004193325.1 Pseudomonadota bacterium
CCGGCAAAATCAGCAAGTTTTACGCAGACAGCGTAGGTTCCATCCGGAGTGAGCGAGGCAATGGTAGGGATACTAGAGGCTGAGTAGGTCTTGGCTGAATCGCAAACCACAGCACCGCTTGTGTCGTCCAAGGGGACTGTATAGTTGGTACTGTCTTGATTGGATGCAACCAGGCTGAGAAGAGCTAAGCCCGATGCTTTCTCGCTGTCCATGACGATGCCATCGGCGGCGCCGTTAGCACCCACCAGAGACGTGAACGTTGGTAAGACGATATCACGGACAACTTGGACGGATTTACCGTAGGTTATATTTCCCGATGCATCGCTCAGCTTCACGCAGAGCGCAAAGGCTCCGTCGACGCTGAGACTTGTAGGAATCGGTATTGTGGATTGATCGTAGGTCTTGGCTGCGTCGCAGACCAAAGCCCCGCCTGTATCGCTCAATGCCGTGGTATAGGCCGTCACGCTTTGGCCACTAGCCGTGAGGGTCCACATCGCTGTCGTAAGAAGTCTTTCACTGTTATTGATATAGCCGTCGCTGGCCGCGTTGGCCAGAGCGAGAGAGCTGAATACAGGGGCTGAGGTGGCTCGCGTGACTTGCGCGGACTTTCCATAGCTGATGTTACCGGCTGCATCTGTTAAGGCGACGCAAACCGCATAGGCGCCATCGCTGCTGATCGATGAGATAAGGGGAATCGATCCGCTGCTGTAGGTTTTGGACGAGTCGCAGACCAAGGCCGAAGAGGTATCGCTCAATGCTAGGGTGTACTGAGTGCTACTCTGTCCTGATGCAGTGAGTGTATAAAGGGAGAGGGCGGATGTTTTTTCACTGTTATTGATATAGCCGTCCGAGGCCTCGTTCGCGCGCGCAAGCGAGGTGAAAGCCGGGGCCACAGTGTCCCTCGTAACAGAGGCGGACTTCCCATAGGTGATGTTGCCTGAGGCATCGCTGAGCCTCACACATATTACGTAGATGCCGTCGCTGCCCAAATCCGCAGGTGTCGCGATCGAAGCCTGGCTATAGGACTTACTTACATCGCAGGCGAGAGTTCCTGCGCTATCGACCGTCGCTACTGTATAGGCCGTCGCCGTTTGGCCAGACGCTGTCAAAGACCAAAGGGCGCTAACCAGTAGTTTTTCGCTATTGGAAATGAAGCCATCAGAAGCCGCGTTCGCACGCGCCAGCGAAGTGAAAGACGGTCCGCTGATATCGCGGATAACCTGGCTGGATTTACCATAAGTGACGTTACCAGCGGTATCGCTCAGCTTGACACAAATCACCCAGGGTAGGTCGCTGGAAAGATCGACAGCACGGGCAATCGTTGATTGACCGTAGGTCTTTGATACATCACAGCTGACTAGAGCGTTCGTGTCGTCCAAGGGTGACGTATATTGGATGGTGCTAGCACCGCTTTGAACCAAGGTCCAGAGAACGGTCGTAAAAGCCTTTTCACTGTCACTGACAAAACCATCGCTGCCCGCATTCACGCCATTGAGTGAGGTAAAGGTCGGGGCGACCGTATCGCGAATAACTTGAGTGGATTTTGCATATGTTTGGTTCCCAGCCGCATCGCTCAGAAGAGCACACGCGGCGTATGTTCCGTCGGTGCTCAGCGCATTAATCAGTGGAATCGACGAGCTCGCATAAGTTTGGCTTCCGTCGCAGACGAGTCCAGCTGAGCTATCGTCCAAAGACCCCGTGTACATTACGCTGAT
>SEDW01000120.1 GCA_004193325.1 Pseudomonadota bacterium
CTATCAGATCGTCAATCTCCCTATCGAGGCCGAATCGATACCTGAGAATCTGCAGACCATCGTTCTCATCCATCCCAAACAGATGAGCGATCGCGTGTCGTATGCACTCGACCAGTTCCTGATGCGCGGCGGCAAACTCATCGTCTACCTCGATGCCTTCTGTCGCTACGAAATCAACTATCCCAACGCCGGGCAAAACCGGAGTTTCAGTAGCCAGATGCCAAAGTTTTTAGAAAATCTGGGCCTTGCCTTTCACAATGAAACGATCGTCGGAGATGCCTCAAGATCCACCCGGGTGGCTATGGCTCAGATGAACTATGACTATCCTTTCCAGATGCAGCTTGGTGCCGATGAAACCAATCCCAACCTGTCCATCGCCAAGAGTTTGCAGAAGGTGAATTTTCTTGAGGCCGGTTGGTTTGAACTTAAAGCTGAACAGCCCTATCAAATCACGCCGATCATCACAACGGGTGAAAATAGTGGTCTCGTGAAGACGGATCTGACCGAATACATGACTCCCCAGCAGATGGCCGAACAATTAAAGCCAGACGGTGGCCATCGCCTGGTCTCGGTTCTGGTCAAAGGCAAATGGAAGTCGGCCTACCCAACCCCGCCCGATGGATCTTTCCTGAGTCACAAGGATAAAGCCGAAGGGGAAGGCTCAATCGTCCTCGTCAGTGATGTCGACTTTCTCAGCGACTCTTTCACGGTGGACAAGATTCAATCTCTTGGCCAAATGGTTTATAAACCCAAAGGCGATAACATCAGCTTTCTGATGAACTCTCTTGAATTCATCAATGGTCATCAGGATTTGATCGCGATTCGAAGCCGCATACATGTCGATCGTTCGCTCCAGAGAGTGATCAACATTCAAAAGCGTTCGGTCGAACAGTTCCAGGGTCAGGACTCGGCGCTTACTGCGAGGCTTGCTGATATTCAGGAAAAACTGAGTCAGTGGGAGGGGCAGCAAAATAATGAGCCGGGCCAAGTCGTAAGCCGGGATCAGCAGATTATGATTCAGGATCTTCGGGAGGCGGAAGCGAAGGTTAGGCGTGAGCGAAGGCTTGTAAAGGATGCAACCGAGGCACAGTTCGATCACCTTAAGAACAACATCTATTGGATGCACCTAGGCTTTGCACCTCTCAGCATTTTAATCGGTCTACTCTGGGTCTACAGACAGAAACGTCGACCAGCCTGAATCATGAGACAGAAAGAAGGGGAAGCTTCGCGGATCGCGTAGTTTCCCCTTCTTACGTCTGGCAAGAGCACGGGATCATTCAATAGGTCTAAGGTTCTTCACGGTAAGTTCGCCGTTATGAAGAAAGCCTTCGACCTCGTAGGAGTCGGCCGGCGATTCATCAACAGCGTCGACGAGCGACGGAGTGAGGATCAGGTCGATGTCTCCGCGAGTTTCATCATGAAGAACTACTTTAGTATTGCCGTCTTTGCCATCCTCAACTCGCAGTGTACCGAGAGCAATAACGTCAGTGGATTTGATGTCGACACAACGTTCGACGCTATCCACGTAGCGTTGCTGATTGGTACAGGAATTTGCGGGTTGCGCTGTGGCCACTTGCGATAGGGCCAAAGTACTAAGGACTGCTGCAATTTTAATATAGTTAGACATGACGTCCTCCGAAGCAAGTTAAGTTCACCCAAGTACTAAAGCAAGTTCCAGTCCAAGACAGGAAAATCTTGCCTGGCCTGACTTTTAGGATTGAAGCGTTGAATTCGCTGACGAAAGATACATCCCGGCTACAGGGGACTGTCACAATTCAGTACTTGTTCTCACCCGGCCGTCTCTTTTTAGTACTCGGATATAACTCTATAGAACTAAAAAACTCTTAGGCATGCGGCCTAAGAGTTTTGGTTTTATCGCGATTAAAGAATCGTTACTTTCAGTAAGGACATGGGAGCTGAGAGCCTTTCGAGGCTTCCCAGATTTTGTCCCAATATGCAGACAGGATCTGCTTGGATGCATCAACGTCTGTGATGATGTTGCCATACTCCTGGAGGTTCGCCTGATAGAGGTTATGCGAGCCCACATAAAAGGCTGCCTCATCCACCATCAGGAACTTCGTATGAGTTCCGATCGGGCCTTTGACGTTCGGCCACTCCTTGAGCTGGCTCGAAAAGCGGAAGGGAGCATAGCTAATAGCGGCACAGGCCTCCTTCTCGGCGACCTTGCTATCTTTGCCCCCACGCTTCAGCGACTTCACCAGAGCCTCTAAAATCCCTTTGTAGGTCGTCTCAGGGGAAACCGTCCCGTATCCGCCAAGGGGGAACTTGTTAGACTGCACGATTTTAAAAGTCACACCTCGAGAGGCTGCGTTAACAATGGCATCCATCGCAAAGGTGGTGGCGGCCGGAACCGGCGCCTGATTATAAAAATCCTGCTGATCGATGAAGACCGAGTGCTGGGCCGCGTTGATCATTTCTTTGAGAGCTTCATCCGAGGGATTCGACCCGTAGACTCCAAGGCGGCCGATGCCGATGGCCTTAATCGTACCCTTCTCACTCTCCGATGGCGCAAGGAAGAAGTTAGAAAAACGCGCCTTGCCACTTGGATAAGAAGCCATCTCGACTCCTTTCACTCCCCAGAGCTTATTCATAAAATCGCGAGCACCGACCACCGACTGACCGCGATATTCCATACTGAGATCAAAGATCGGGTTCGCGCGGAGATAGTCGGCATCCCACATGTTGTGGCCACCCACGAGCGCAAGCTTGCCATCCGCGGCAATGATTTTCGTGTGGTTCCAACTGACAAAATCGCCAAATTTCTCAAAAATATTTGAAAATTTCACAGTGGTGTTTGAAAGCCAGCCAAGGTCAATCTGCAGGCGATTGATATTGCCAGCATCGAGGCCGTTCGCCGCGAGATTGGCCTTCACATCCTTGATCCATTCCTCGAGAGCCTTCTTCGGCGGATTTAAAAAGTTGAGCTTACCGGCATCCGCGCCCGAAAAGAACATGCGGATCTTAGGGACTTTAGGCTTTTGCGAAAGGTATGTCAGGGCATTGACCGTTGCTGTGCGAAAACGCCCGTTCGGCATTGAGAGGGAAGCAATGTCGAGCTCGGATTCGGCGGCGATCATGGTTCGGTAAAAGCGGTTCAAAAGAATATCAGCCGGGGCGAGGCAGAGTTTCTTGGGAGCGTCACCCAACTTCGAAACCGTCGCGAGAAGATCCCCGCAGTGAGTCGACGGCGTTTGGCAGTCGGCATCGCTTGAACAGGCGAGACGACGAAAGGTTTTATCGCAGCGCGGGTCACTCGTTTTACAGTCGAGTTCTTTCGCAAGAGAGTCTGCATTCACGCCCCAAAGATTCTCCGGGCTCTGAATGATCCAATCCGGTTCCAGACTCATTGTTCCCCAAGACCAGACAGTGCCTTTGTCTTTGGGAAATTTCTGGTCGAGCATATTAAAAACCTGTTTATGAATCTCCTCGGCTCGATCCATCGAGGCGGCTTCGCTGGAAACCTTGGAATCTTGGGTCGTCTTACAGGACATCGCGAGAGTCAAAGTGAAAGCGAAGGCCAGGCCAGTCGCTCCAAATGGAAAGCGCATGAGATCTCCTCAGTCTAAACTTAACGGTGAGGCTTATTGTATCAGGTTTTTCCCCTAGCGTTGCGTCTCTTCGCTGGGAAGGATAGGATCGGGACCTTGTCCCTCTCGTCAACGCCCAGGAGGCCCATGATGAAACTTGATCTCACATCTAAGAAAGCACTTGTAACTGGCTCCACTGCAGGCATCGGCTTCGCTATAGCCCAGGGGCTTGATGCCGCTGGGGCCGAAGTCTTCATCAACGGCCGCTCCCAGGAACGAGTGGATGCCGCCATCGCTCAACTGAAGAAATCAAATCCAGCGTCCAAGGCGAGGGGTGTTGCCGCCGACTGTGGCAATGCCAAGGGAGTGGCTCTTCTTCAATCAAAGATTCCGAGCCTCGATATTCTTGTCAATAACGTCGGAATCTTTGAGCCGAAACCTTTCTTTGAGATTCCTGATGAAGACTGGATGCGCTTTTTTGAAGTGAACGTGATGAGTGGCGTGAGACTGTCGCGTCACTACACTCCCGGAATGGTTAAAGCGCAATGGGGCCGAGTCATTTTTATCTCCAGCGAATCCGCTGTGCAGATCCCAAGCGAAATGATTCACTACGGCACGACCAAGACTGCTCAACTGGCGATTGCTCGCGGCCTTGCCGAAACAGTCGGAGCGAGCGGCGTTACAGTCAACTCAGTGTTGGTCGGACCCACCAAGTCCGAAGGCGTTGGCACCTTTGTCAATGACCTCGCCCGTCAAGGCGGAGTGAGTCAGGAGCAGGTTGAAAAAGACTTCTTTAAGACGATGCGCCCTTCCTCACTGGTCCAACGCTTTCTGAGCCCTGAAGAAGTTGCGAACATGGTGGTCTTTCTCTGTTCCAAGGAAGCCTCGGCCACGACTGGATCTGCCCTGCGCGTGGACGGTGGCGTAACGCGCGGAATCCTTTAGATCGTGACTGACCCAGCACTGTAGGTGAGATGCGACTTGTCTGTATGATCCCAGGGACAGACGCTCTCTCAGCCCTGATTTCACAGGCTTATTTAACTGGCACGATTCGTGAAGTACTTAGCTTGCCCGATGACGGGAAACATAAAGGAGTTCGTTATGAATTGGGACCAAATCGAAGGCCAGTGGAAAGATCTTAAAGGAACTGTTCGTGAAAAATGGGCAAAATTTACTGATGATGATGTCGAACTCATCGCTGGTAAAAAAGATCGTTTCGTAGGCAAACTACAAGAGCGTTACGGCCTTGCAAAAGACCGCGCGGAACTTGAACTCGATGATTACATCAACGGTATGAACAAAGACAAAAGCAAACTGAGCTAAGTCTTTAGTAGTTCTTTCTGTATAGAATTAAAAAAACCACGATCCTTTGTGATCGTGGTTTTTTTATTGGGCTTTTGCCCAAGTTAAAGGATCAGTGAGGAGAATCATCTGATGCCGTTGGGAAAAAATTTCGACTCTTTGATATCCAGCTTTTCCCCGAGTTCCACCCCTCGGTCACGGTCCATTGTCTTCTCACTCGTCGGCTCAACCTTGATAAGTTGATCGAGCCTGAGGCAACGACCATCTACCATTTTCAAATACTCTTCATGTTCGGCGGTCGTATACACGTCAGCAATCAATCCGCGCATGTTTTTGTGCGAACCATCACGGTCCTTGTAGTCCACGGCAACATGAATCTGATCGGATGAGTAGTGCTCGATGTCGTCTACGAGATCGGTGTCGATTGGAATGTAGGGTTTGGCCAGAATGTCTTCTTGATTGGATGACGGCATTAGGAAACCTCCTTCATTGGTCATCCTCAACTTATCTCACTCGCCATCAACCATGAAAAGGCGAGGCTGGTCAACTCGAGTATATTTCTTATGAAATTCAAGCCCTTAGAGAAATAGCCTGAAAAAGTAAAAGTTGTTTCGGCGACCGACTGTTTCTAAATTTTGCAGCCCCTTCTAAGCACTTGCTCAGGCGAGAATAGCTCTGCTAAGGAGAAGACAGATCAAAGCTAAAGCTAAAGCTACGGACAGCAACACGTTCAGCGATTTTCCCATCGGAAAAATCTCTCGAAGCGAGTTTATTTGAGGACTTTGCGATGAAGAAATATTTTCGTGCTCTCGCCCTCTCTCTCATCTTTGCCTCTCCATTCGTTGTCATGGCCTGCGGCTCCCAGAGCGATTCGAGTTTAAAATCTGAAGCTCGCGAGTTCTCACTCGTTTCCTATAATGTACAGTCGCGCCCGTTTCTTGATCTCGCTCGTGCCATCGCCAATCTTCCTGAGATCGGTGCTCGGGCAAATGCCTACGATATCGTCGGAGTTCAGGAATGTTTCAGCGTCTGTAACCTTCTCCTCAAAGCCGCAACGCATGTGAGTCGCTATTATTTCGATCAAAAACAAAACTGGTGGAACATCGCCAACTCCGGCCTTGCCTCACTCTCCCACTTTCCTCTCGTCGAACATCAGGAAATCTTCTACCAGGCGAAAGCCGAATTTTCCGACACGATAGCTTCCAAAGGCGTGATCCTCATGCGCTACAGTTTGGATGGAAAAGTATTGGATGTGTACAACACCCATATGCAGGCAGGGAATAGCGAAGCTGCGCAGAAGGCCCGAGCAGCCCAGGCTATAGAACTCGCTACATTCATTTCCGATCACTCACCCCAAGATCACGCCGTGATTTTGCATGGTGACTTTAATATGGGTCCCCAGAGAGCTGGCAAAAACTGGGTGGATTTTCGGCCTCAACATTATAGTTCAGAAGCAGATATGTTAGCCCGGACGGCAGTATTTACCGATCTCATGAATCGTCTGCAATTGAACGATGTCTCCGATTCAGTCAACGGTCCCACGCTTGATCACATCGATCGGGTGCTTTGGCGAAATGGCGAAGGCTTCCCACTCAAAGCGCTCGAGTGGGCGGATAAGTCACAGGATTTCCGTGATCCAAAGGGACTTGACCTAAGCGACAGTATTCCTCTCTTCGCACGTTTCTCGTACTGAATTTACCCCATTACCCTTGATTTCACAGCCGAAGTGGACTTCAATAGAACTATCAGATGAAAAGATAGGGCTAGAGTTTTCGATCAAGGGAGACTGAACTTGACTGGAGCTGAAACAAAACCGACTGCGAAGTCAGATCAACTCCGCATCCTACTGGTCGATGATCAGAGGGAGATCCTCAATGTCCTCACCGAAGTCTTTCAGCAGGAGAGCTGGAAAGTTTTCGTTGCCACGGATGGGGCCCACGCTCTAAGGATTATGAGCACCGAGAAGTTCGATGCAATCGTCACCGACCTCAACATGCCGCGCATGGGAGGCCTCGAATTCCTCGGCCACGCCAAGGTCAATCATCTCAATAAAAAAGCCAAATTTTTTATTCTCTCGGGTGCGCTCGATGCCGATAACCTCAAACGTATCACCGGCATTGGCGTTGCGAGCGTTATCTTAAAGCCCTTTGATCCGGGCAATGTGTTGAATAAGATCAAAGAGAAGTGCATAGCCGCCGCGACCACCGCACCTGCCAAGACCACCGTCTCCTATGATGCGGCGATCATTCGGGCCGTGACTGCAGCGATGCAGGAGATTATTAAGTTCTACCTCGGCGATGGTCTCGAGATCGGCAAACCCTACGTTAAGTCCGGGAGTGCTGCGAAAGGCTATTTTTCAGCGGTGATTCCTCTGAATCAGGGCCAGGCTATGGGCTCAGTGGGATTTTCCTGCAATACCAATTTTCTCAAACGCCTCGCTGTCAGCATCTTCGGCGATAGTGAACCGACACTCACACCTGATCTGATCCGAGATTTGGCAGGCGAGATGTGCAACCAGATCAGCGGCAAGATTAAGATCAACTTCACCAAGATCGATTACTACGTGAACATCGGACTGCCCCAGGTTGTTGTTGGTGAGAATCACTCGGTCACGCATCCAGGCAAAAGCCCAATCATCGTCATTCCGATGACCAGCAATGAATGTAAGTTTGTTCTGGAATTCACGATGAATGGCTCGCTCGTCAAAGGCAAGCCGGAAGGCATGAAAGACGAGCCGGAAGGCGAGCAGCAGGATCTTACGAGCGGAGCCCTCTTCTTTTAGTCATCACTCGTTTCAACAACGGTCCAGCTTCAGGCTTGGGCCGTTTTTTTACGTTTGAGGCGCGACGGTCTCTTCCACCAGATCCAGACTCCGCTGACAAAGAAGAAGACTGTGAGTGGAACGGTCAGAGTCACAAGCCAGATACCAATGCCTCGCCAAAACCTCCCCTGATGGAGATCGAGCATAAAGCGCCGCATTTCGAAAGGTTTATCTTCGGCGGCAACTTCTTCGAACTCCGAGGATTTCACGTCGAAGGTGAATGTTCGTTCGGGTCCTCCGGGAGGCAGAGAGCGAATCTCGATCTTGGCCTTCTCAGCGCTGAAGTTGATAAGGAGCCGACGTCTCGGCACCTTCGCGGCTTCGAGATCAGCCTGCAGCTTGACGAGATCGATACTGCCATCGAAAGGGAGCGTTGCGGGCTTGACCTGCCCAGGCCGAT
>SEDW01000901.1 GCA_004193325.1 Pseudomonadota bacterium
CCGGCGCAGTTTGGATTCTGGCTAGCTTTGCCTTTGTCCGAAGGAGAACAGTCGGCGCGATTGGGACCGGTGGTCGTGCTGCTGCTCGTTGTCGAGTCTGTGGGTTTGCCAGCAGTCGACTTCGAGCCAGACTTGTTACGACCGGCCTTAGTCGAGTCACTGCCCGCAGTTGTAGAAGTGCCAGCTTTGTTATCGCTAGGCGAAGTTGCCGTTGCACCTTGGGCAAAGCTTAGCTGTGAGACAAAGAGACCAGTGACGAGGAGGCTGCTGCGAAAAATTGTATTCATCTCGAAGTTTCCTTAATAGTGAAGCGCCAATTTTCGATAGGCTGTGCGCAAGGAAAAGTTAAAACAAGGAGACATAAATATAACTAATAAATTTCTTGGAACTTTTTTCATATAGGCTGAAAGTCTTTTGTGGCAAGGTTTTTAGTGGATTATCGCGAGTTTAATTGAAATGAAAATTTACTCTCCCACGCCCTATCCGCTAAAACTGAGGAGGAAAATCAATTAACCTATGTTGCATGGTTGTACGAAGTCACGACGATGGTACATACGATGAAAGGTTCGCCGCATGGGTTTCAATTACGATCAGGACTTCAAACATATTAACTTTCGTAAACACCCCGAACTTTACCAAGTCGGTAAAGGTGAGCAGGGTGTCCTGTCTGTGGAACCCTACAAGAGCGAAATTCTTCCCCACTGGCGATTTAAAGATCCCGACATCGCGAGAGAATCGGCATCGTATCTGTATGGAATGTTCCTCGGCTACAAGGACTGTGATGATTTTGTCGGTATGGATATGGCCCGTAAATTTCTGCAGATGGGGTTTACCCGGGCGCGCCGCTACGCAAATCATTCGAGTGGCAGAAAGTATAAGGAAGGCACGAGAGAAATTCTTCCCATTGAGGTTGATGAGGTCAAGGCGGAGTCGGCGAGTATCTTCTACAAAATCTATCATATGGCGAATGAGGACCAACACTATCTCGAGCGCCGAAAGATTCACAAAGAAAAATACGGATGAAATCTTATGTCCAGTTTCAAGATGCTCCTGAATAATTGCAAAGCCTTTCTCTTTGATGTCGACGGCACTCTCGTTGATAGCAATGATCTCCATGCCGAAGCCTGGGCGAAAGCGTTGAATCATTTCGGTAAAGCTCACTCGAGCAAAGATATTCGCTCTTGGATCGGTATGGGTGGCGACAAAATATTAAAAAATTTGGTTGGTATCGATGACAAAGGTCCTGAGGGTCTGGCTATCTCTGACTATAGGGGGAAACTCTTCAAGGACATTTATGCAGCAAGAATTGTGGCTTTTCCTGATGCAAAAGCGCTTATTGAGGAACTCAAAGCGCGGAATTATCTTACCGCCATTGCTACATCAGCAGCGGCTGATGAATTAAGGACAATTCTGGGTCACTCAGGTCTCGAAGGTCTTGTCTCCACACAAACCAGCTCGGACGATGCAGATGATTCCAAACCCGATCCTGATATCATTCAAGCCGCGCTTAAAAAGGCTAAGATTCAAGCCTCCGAAGCCATCATGATCGGCGACACTCCCTACGATGTCGAAGCCAGTCTGAGAGCAGGGGTGAAAATCATTGCCGTGAGGACTGGCGGATGGAGCGATGCCTCATTGAAAGGCGCGAGCCTCATCCTCAACGATGTAGCGGAAATCTATCGACTCGTAAATGAACACTCTGGGATTGAGTC
>SEDW01000902.1 GCA_004193325.1 Pseudomonadota bacterium
GTTGCGAAGAACACCATCTTTACTAACGTAGCTCTTCTGCCTGACGGCGACGTCTGGTGGGAAGGTCTTACAGCGAAGCCGCCAGCTAAGGCGATCGACTGGGAAGGCAATCCCTGGACCCCAGAGTCTGGCAAAAAAGCTGCGCATGCGAACTCTCGTTTCACGGCTCCTGCTGAGCAGTGCCCTTCGATCGATGCCGATTGGGATAATCCTAAGGGCGTGCCGATCTCGGCTATCATGTTCGGTGGCCGTCGTGCTTCGACTGTTCCGCTTGTTTATCAGGCATTCAACTGGAACTTCGGTGTTTACCTCGCGGCCACAATTGGCTCTGAGATGACCGCTGCTGCTTTCGGTAACATCGGTGAAGTTCGTCGCGATCCTTTCGCTATGTTGCCATTCTGTGGCTACAACATGGCTGATTATTTCAACCACTGGCTTGAAATGGGTCGCAAGATTTCGCAGCCGCCACGCATATTCTGTGTGAACTGGTTCCGTAAGGACGAAGAAGGCAAATTCATGTGGCCAGGCTTTGGCGAGAACATGCGCGTTCTGAAATGGGTCGTCGACCGCGTTCAGGGCCGTGCTTATGCCGAAGAAAGCCCACTGGGTTACATGCCGAGATACCAGGATCTGGAATGGAAGGGTTCGACGTTCAAAGCGGCTCAATTCCAGGCTTTGATGGCTGTCGATCGCGAAGCATGGAAGAAGGAAGTGCTTTCGCACGAAGAATTGTTTGAGAAGCTCTTTGATAAGCTGCCACGCGAGTTCTCGTCGATGAGACATTTGCTTTTGTCGTCGCTCTGGCGTTCGCCTGAGAAGTGGCAGATGGAAATTCCGCTGGGATAACATTTAGATTACAAAATAAAGAACCGAGGTCAGTGATGACCTCGGTTTTTTTGATTTTTCTTACAGTGTAGCGCGTCGTTCGGCGTATCCCGTCCGCGGGGGCTCTTGAGGCTCTGCCTCAAACTCCGGCAGGGCGGGCACCAATGCCCCCCTGCACCCCCCTTGGGCAAGGCTGCCGCCTTCCGATCCGCTTTTTTTGTCTATCGACTATCAAATTTTTTATTTCGTATTTTTTTGCGTGACTAGCTGGTTAAGGCTTTGTCTTTTCCAGCAGTCGCTTTTTTTGAAGGTTGGGTTGGCCTCGCCGCCTCGGTGTTTCTGGGCTTGCGAGGCTTGTTTTTAGATCCTTGTTGTGACGTCGCTGTCGGTTTCGGCTTTGTTGCCTTCGAAAGTGCATGAGCTTGTTAGGTTTACGCCTGGGAGTTCAACTGTGCTGATCGCCCCGCCACTCGAAGTGTGGGTCGCGTCGCCATTTGCAGTCGAGGCCGTCGCACGCGCTTCATTGTTGATGAAGTGGCATTTGCCTTCGCCATTCGCCGTGATGACGATCGTTCCGGAATTGGCGATAGCGCCCGCTGAAGAAACGGCTGAGGCTCCGCCTGGCATCGAGCCGTGGTAGCCAGAGTTGGCCGCTGCGATCGCTAGGTTCTCGCGGAAGGTAACGTTGCCATCAAAGGTGATGCTGCCGCTAGAAACGATCGCTCCACCACTGGCGTTGGCATTGGTGAAGCTGGCAGTTGAAGCGGTGGCTTCGACTGTGTTGGCTCGGAAACGGGTGCCGTCCTTGAGAATGAGCGCGCCGGTGTTTTCGATCGCGCCGGCCCAACAGGTTGCAAAAGCGGTCATGGCTCCATTGCCGAAGCAGTCAAGGTTCCGGCATTGCTGATCACACCGCTATTATAGGCTTGAAAGCCCGTGATGAAGGTGTTGTTCAACGTGAGATTGACGTTTGCGCCGATGTTCAAAAGCTTCGTTGTTTTGTTGCCCGTAATTTTACGCTCTTTGCCACTCGTGATGGTGACATTGAACGGCACAAGAGTCTGGGCAGGTGCTGGCAAAGTGATTTCGCCGGCCGTGATGAGAGAATCAACCGTCAGACGAATGTTTACGTCGCCGCTCGTCGCTACCGCTTTAGCGATAGCCGCACGAAGGTTGCATTGGCCTTGAACCGCTGCTTCGCAATTTCCTGTAGCCGAGTCGTTGCTTTGATCGACTGTCAGAGACAATGCGCGATTGCTACTGATTGGCGTCAGAGAAATATCCTGCGCTAAGACAGTAGAAGATAGAGCACTGAGGGACATGAGAGAGAAACTGAATCCTGCAAAAGCTTTGATTTTCGAATGAGTCTTGATTTTCATGATGGCAATCTCCTTACTAGGTAATGCTAGTTGTTAGCAGCGTAAAGAAATTGCGCAAGCGCTTCTTCTGAATTTTTTTGGATGATTTGATGAAGATGTTTCATATCAGTTTGTTAAAAAATTCTTCGCATACTGCGAGGTCAATTTCATTCATACAAAACG
>SEDW01000903.1 GCA_004193325.1 Pseudomonadota bacterium
ATGAAGCTCTTTGATGCCAGCCGGATGGAAGCTAGCGACAATCAGATTCAGGCGAATCAGGAAATGCCCTTTGATGAAGCTATGCAGAAGCTTTCGGAGATGAGCGATAAGACCGACAGCGCTCAAGTCTATCGCATTTTCTCCGCGTTAAAATCTCATGTGCGTGCAACACCGGCTTATGCCGATCGTTTGGTGAAACGCATTCTCTCCACGAAAGATCGAGATCCCTCCACTCGCCGGCAGATGTCAGCGATGTTCGGAGCCCTGGCGCAAAGTAAAAATCCGGCGATCGCGGACACACTCTCTCAGCTCGCGAGTGATTGTCCGGACAACTACTGTAAGGTCCAGGCGATCGTTGGTCTCAACGACCACGTGAAGCCTACAGAAGCGAGTGCAGCGAAGATGATAGATCTGGCTGCCACGACTCCCGATCAGGAGGTGGCGGCAACCGCTCTTCTCGCCGCTGGTTCGATCGGGCATAAGATCGATGCCCAGCTGCCCGAGCTGCCGAAGACCCTGATCAAGATCTACGGAGAGCCGGGTAAAGAGGGGATTAGGACATCGGTGCTTGCGGCTATGGGGAACCACGGGAATGGTGATTATCTGCCGGTGCTAGAGGCTGGCCTCAAGGATAAAGACGCGGTTACCCGCGCGGCAAGTGTGTACAGTCTTCGTAACCTCCCTAACCCGACGGTGAACGAAAGCATAGTTAACGTAATCGAGAAGGATGAGAGCAAGTCGGTCGTACGCGAGGCCCTCAAGGCGGTTGCTTATCGAACGATGACTGCCGATGAGTATATGAAAATAGCTGTTAAATCGGCGAGCTTTGACAACCAGGAGCTGCAGGAAGATGCCGCCCGGGTCATGGTTGATGCCTACAAGGCAAACCCCGGACCGCTCGAAGCCGCAATCCGAACGTTTCATGACAAGGCGAGTTTTCCAAATGTGAAGGTTTACATCGAAACGCAAAGTAAGCCTTCCGAAGCCTCTGCACCTTAAGCCTTTTTTGAGAATTGAAGAATCGGAGTCGCCCTCGGGCGGCTCTTTTTTTATGGGGACTGTTTCGAAGAGCTGTTAGCATAAGCAGCTTAATGAGGAGTCCCCTATGTCGACGCGCCAACGCTGGTTTTTTTTCCTTGTCGTAGCTCTTAGCCTTTACGTTTTAGAGCCACTTTGGCTACCATTGGCGACCGGACTTATCCTTGCGTATCTTTGCGAAGGTCCTTATTTCCGTCTTTGTGCAAAATGGAAGGCAAACGGTCCTAAATCCCGTTTTGCTGTCTCGGTGTTTTTCGTTACATTGATGTCCTCGGTGTTCATCGCTCCCTTGGTGCTCCTGTCCTGGTCAGCGACTTACGAACTTTTAGCCTTTTGGAAGGATGTGAACGGGGATTCCTCGGCCACAGAAACCTACCAGCATGTCGTGGAATGGGTTGGGCGTATGGTGAATCCGCTCATCGAGCAGACCGGTCTAAACTTTAGTGTCAACGACATCACGCAGCGTTTTCAGCAAGGCATGGAGCCTTTTTTGAAAAACCTGGCGATGCAATTCGCTAATCTTCTCAGCGGCACACCCGCACTTTTGCTCTTTCTCACAGTCTCGACGATGGCTTGGGTTTACTTCCTGATTCACGGCCGCGATCAACGCCGCGTGCTCTTGCCGAAGCTTATTCCCTGGCCTGAACAACGGGACGTCATCGC